>JBJEKG010000077.1:0-3686 GCA_051878535.1 Muribaculaceae bacterium | reverse complement strand
CGTCATCAACCGCCAAATTTTCGGCCGTTTCTACTGGATTTGCGCTCCGGCGCGCCATGCCACCATGGAAATCGGCACCGGCGTAGCGCGGATGTGGGACTCATATTATAATACGGCTTCAGTGTTCGCCTCGCCTCAGCGCGAGCAATCGACCAACGTCCTCGGCCAGGTCTACGGCCGCTACGTTTACAACACTCTCGACAACCCCACCTACCCCGTTTCCGGCCACAACGTCACTGTCACCGCCATGGGCGTCCTCGGACGCAACACCGCCGAAGCCACACAACTCAAATCCGACCTCAAATGGGCGCAAATCGAATTGCGCGGCCGCCACTTCCCCGCCCTCTCCGACAAGTTCACCCTCGGTGTAGAGACCGACTTCCTCCTCTCCACGCGCAAACTCCTGCAATCCTACGGCGCCACTATGGCCGCCGCTCCCATATTCTCTCCGACGCCGGCCGCCCGCAACGGCTTCCGTGCCGACTTCCGCGCTAACAGTTTCTTGGCCATAGGCTTAGTGCCTGTTTACCGGCCCACCTCCTCCATCAGTTCGCGCCTAAGCGGCCACGTGTTTATGCCCTTGCGAAGTATCTGCCAAAACCCGGCCGACGGTTCAGCTGTTTACGGCCGATGGTTTCACGACCCCGAGTTCTTCTCCGAGCTCGACCTCTGCTACCACTTCCCCTTCGGCACCCTCGCCGCCTACGCCAACTACTCCACCGACGCCGCCAACCACTGGTCAGTCGGCATCTCATTCGGTATTCACATCCTCCCGCAAAACTTCCTCCGATGAATAAAGTAATCCTCTCCGGATACGTGGGCAAGGACCCGCAAATCCGATACCTCCACGACCGCCCCATCGCCGAGTTCTCCCTGGCCACCACCGAGCCGCCGCGGGTCAATGCTAAAGGCATCCAACTGCCCGAGCGCACCGACTGGCACCGCATCGTGATGCTCGACAAAGATGCAGAATTCGCCGAAAAATACATCCGCAAAGGCTCGCGATTGCTGCTCGAAGGCAAGCTCTGCTCGCGGGTGTGGGAAGACCGAGCCACAATCAAGCACACCGTGGTCGAAGTCTACGTGTCCACATTCGAGCTACTACCCCGTCAAAACCAAACTAATAACTAATATCTAACAACTACTAACTCTCTTACTATGAGAAGATTATTTACTACTCTACTTGCGGTTGCCGCTATCGTCGGCTCCGCTAAAGCCGGAGAGGAATTCTTTCATACCGGCTTCTCTTCCCATGATGAATTCAACCAATGGACCGTAATCGATGCCAACGGCGACGAAAACACTTGGCAATATGCCGAAGACGGCGACCCATCCAAGGTGTTCTACTCCTACCACTCCACCAACGCCGGCGATGACTGGCTCATCTCACCCCTAATCGCACTGCCCGGCGATGAAATCTACATGGTCAAATTCACCTACAAAGGCTCTTACTACGGCGAAAACCTCGAAGTGTGGACCGGCAACGAGCCTACCGTTGAATCTATGACCACCAAGCAAATCACGCTCGAAGGCCTCAACGGCGACATCAAGACGAGCTACTTCTTCATCCAAAATATCGATATGCTCCATATTGGCTTCCACGTCACCTCGCCCGCCGACACTTGGCGTCTGTACCTTATCGACGTGACCGTGGAAAAGGCCGAAAATCCTGTCGACCTGACCATTCATAATGTTTTATCTCCCGTATCCGGCGAGAACCTCGGTCAGGAAAATATACGCGTCATCGTCTTAAACAACGGTCTCGCCGTTGCCGAAACATTCAACGTTGGCTACATCATCGACGATGGCGAGCCGGTTATCGAGAACGCGGTATACGGTCTATTTCCATCCCACACCCTCGACTACACCTTCCGAACAAAAGCCGACCTCTCCATTCCACGCCATCTTTACACTATCAAGGTATTCGCTCACCATCCCGACGACATCGACAACCTCAACGACACCATCACCTTCCAAGTCCGCCACAAAGCCCCCGCCACCGTGCCCTACTCCATGGGCTTCGAACCTTCCGAATACACCGAAGAGTTCAAATACTACAACCTCAACGAGGACTCCGGCGACTGGGCCATCAACGTCGACATGGGTTGGTTTAACATGGCTCGCACCGGCTTCTGCTCCCTCGCTTATAACTACGACAAGAACAACAATGCCGACGACTGGGCTATCCTCGAACCCATCAACGTAGAACCCGGTTACTATGTGCTCCGATTCTGGTATGCCGGCGACGATTCTCACCCCGAATCCCTCCGCGCTTGCTGGGGCAACGGCAACACTCCCGACGACATGACCAACGAAATCGTCTCCTACAAAGATTTCTACACCAACGGCTACGAAGAATCCGTGTCAATTCTCCACTTTGACACCGCTCAAACCATTTACCTCGGCTTCCACGCTTGCTCGCAAAAGGACCAAAACTGGATTAACGTCGACGACCTCGAATTCTACCAAGCCTCAAGCTCAACCGTTGACCTCACCGTCAACGAAATGACCGCCCCCACCGCGTGGGTACGCACCGCCGCAGACCGCACCGTCAAACTCGACGTGCGCAACGTGGGCATCATCGACGCCAAAGCCACCCTCGACGTCAAAGTCGACGACCAACTCATCAAGACTGTCAACGTGAACCTCTCCGCTCAGGAAATCCGCACCCTCACCCTCGAGAACCTGCTCGCCGACGTGGCTGAAGGCCGTCATACCCTCTCGTTCACCATCAACTGCGACAATGATGCTAACGCCGACAACAACACTCTCGTCACCGAAATCAACGTGCTCGGCACTCCCGTCCTCTTCTGGGATATGGAAACCGGTCTGCCTGAAGAATTCACCTACGAAGTGCAAGACACCGCCACACCCGATCCTAACTCCGGCGACGAATTCAACGAATTCGGTTGGGGTATCTTCAACATCGGCGAACACGCTGTGCTCGGCACCAAAGTGCTCGCTTGCAACACCTGGTTCACCGACGACACTCAAGCCGACCGCTGGCTCTACCTCCCCGGCTTCACCGTCAACAGCGACAATGCCGCACTCGTTTGGAACGCCAACTCGTTCAACCCCAACTACCTCGAAACCTACGAAATCCAAGTTTCGACCGACCCCACCTGGTACTGGCTCAACTACTCCACCGCAGCCACCGTCAAGAATGAATCCATCTACACCAAATCGCGCGGTGTGGACCTTGGCAGCTACGCCGGCCAAGAAATTTGGGTAGCATTCCGCGTGCGCACCACTGGTGGCGAAGCACTCATCCTCGACAACATCGGCATCTACGGCGATGTAACCGCATCCACCCTCGACATCACCACCGACACAACCGATGCACCCGTTGAATACTTCGACCTCCAAGGCCGTCGCGTGCTCAACCCCTCCAACGGCATCTACCTCCGCCGCCAAGGCACCACTACCACCAAAGTAATCTTCTAAACATCCCCAACCTATCAATAAATGCGGCGAGCTAATTAGCCCGCCGCATTTTCATATCTTTTCACCACAACCAATTAGCGTGAACGTCGCCGCTGGCGTAACTGTTGCATCAACTGGTCTTCCAACTCGTAAACGCGCAGAATTTGCTG
Source organism: Muribaculaceae bacterium (assembly GCA_051878535.1). Classification (GTDB taxonomy): domain Bacteria; phylum Bacteroidota; class Bacteroidia; order Bacteroidales; family Muribaculaceae; genus CAG-873. The sequence goes on along the minus strand of JBJEKG010000077.1, from coordinate 93 downwards.
CGGAGTAAGGAATTTGCTGTACTCGGCTTGGTATTTGCGACGCAAGTCGAGGATACGTTGGTTGCGGTCAAAGCGTTCACTGATAGCTTGTTG
>JBJEKG010000076.1:0-19102 GCA_051878535.1 Muribaculaceae bacterium | reverse complement strand
GCCCTTCCTGCGAATTAGCCCTATTAGCCCAATTAGCCCTATTCACCAACTTAAAACCCCACCCAGCCATGTCAGCCGACACCTTCCTCCCACCAAAAGGCAACTACCGCGGCCTAATTGCCTTCCAAAAGGCCCAGTGCATCTACGATATCACCTTCTACTTCGCCCACACCCACCTCCAGCCCGGCGACCGCACCATCGACCAGATGATCCAAGCCGCCCGCAGTGGCCGACAGAACATTGCCGAGGGTGCAGCAGCTGGTGCCACTTCCTCCGAAACCGAGATTAAGCTCACCAACGTGGCTCGGGCAAGCCTCCAGGAGCTGTTGCTCGACTATGAGGACTTCCTGAGGGTGAGGAACCTCGAACAATGGGAAATGCACTCGCCTAAGGCTATCCAAACGCGCAAGGTCTGCGCCGCTCACAACGATTCCGCTTTCTATACCGAAGCTATCAAACAGCGCTCAGCCGAAACCACCGCCAACATCGCTATCACCCTCATCCACCAAACCGATGTATTTCTGCGCAGGTTGTTAGAAAAACTTCAAGAAGAATTCGTCCACGACGGCGGCATCAAAGAATTAATGTTCAAAGCTCGCACCGATTACCGCAAATCCCACTAAATTATGAAACACAACTGGCAATACAAAAAATTAGGTGAAATCTGCGAAATTTTGATGGGGCAATCCCCATCTTCAGAATCTTATAATACTAAGGAAAATGGATTTCCTTTTTTTCAGGGTTGTGCTGACTTTGGTAAAATTAATCCAGAGGTGACTAAATATTGTAGCAAGCCTATTCGCATTGCGAATGAGAATGATATACTGTTTTCTGTAAGAGCACCTATTGGGTCAATGAATATCGCAAATTTACAATGCTGTATAGGACGAGGTTTGTGCTCATTAAGAATATGTAAGCCTAATTTGCAACAATACTTATTCTATGCTTTGACTGTGACTAAATCTAAGATTATTGAGAAAGGAACAGGCTCGACATTCAAAGCAGTAGGTAAGGATGTCTTGTTCAAACATTCTATCCCTCTCCCCCCGCGGGAGGTGCAGCAGCGGATTGTAGCGGAGTTGGATAGGATAAATGGGGTGATGGAGGATTGCCGGCAGCTGCTGCGCACCCTCGACGACCTCGCCCAATCCCTCTTCTACGACTCCTTCGGCGACCCAATCTCCAACCCAAAAGCCTGGCCAACATGCAAAGTGTCTGATAATTTTGAGACAGGAAGCGGGGGTACTCCTTCAAAATCAAATGCTAATTTTTGGAACTCTCCTGATATTCCATGGGTTGGGTCTAATATGTGTCAAAATACGATTTTGCATAAAACTGACGGAAAATTCATTTCCAACCTCGGTTTACAAAACTCAAGCGCTAAGTTGCTTTCGCCTGACACTTTGCTTGTAGCTCTTGTTGGAGCCACAATAGGCAAAGTAGCTCTTTTAAAGATTCCAACTAGCACAAATCAAAACATCGGTTTTATAAAACCAAATAAAGATATTGCTAACCCAATCTTCATGTTCTATACTTTGCAAGGTCTTTATCCTTTGTTTATAGGAATAGGTAACGGAAATTTCAAAATGGCAAATCTTTCATTTATCAGGAATTTGCCTATTATTCTCCCTCCCCTCCCCCTCCAGCAGCAGTTCGCTCGCCGCATCGAGGCCATTGAGGCGCAGAAAAAGGCTGTGGAACAGACTATCGCCACGTTGCAAACTCTCCTCGACAGCCGCATGGATTATTGGTTTAACTAATTCGTATCGCTATGAAACAAGAAGAAACCAATAACTTCCTCTACCTCAAAAATGTGAGACATGTCTCACAAATTATCGTGAAGTAATTTATTCGAGCTTTTGATAACATTGTAGCTATGTTGAACTTCGATTACTTGAAACAGATTGAGGTGCTCGCTCCGCTCCACCAACTGTGCGACCTCTGCGAGCAACGTCACTATACCGAGCCGGACACCGCCGCCATCAACGCCCGAAAGGCCCTCGAATGGCTGGTCAAGGCCATCTATACGATGAAGAATGAGCCGATGCCGGAACGCGCCTCGCTCCGCGATTTGATTCAAGCGCCCACCTTCGTCAACTTCATCGCCGACGGCGACATCATGCGCGCCGCCAACTGGGTGCGCCGCGTGGGCAATAATGCCGCCCACAACTCGCAGGTGACGCGTGGCCAAGCCTTCTTCACCGTGCTCAATCTCTACAACGTGGTGAGCGCGGTGATGCTCAAGTTGCGAGTGTTCAGCTCCATTCCGCCGTTCGACCGCTCGCTGTTGCCCACCCGTCCGCAGCAGCCGCAGATGGTGGTGGAGCGCGAGGAGCATTCGCCGCAGGCGTTCGCCGCCTCGGTGGAGCCGCAAGTGGTGGAGGCCGCACCGACGGTGCACGCGGCCGTGTCGTGGGACGGCATCTCCGAAGCCGAAACGCGCCGCCTGTTCATCGACCTGATGTTGCGCGAAGCGGGCTGGGAAGTGCTCACCGTCGAAGGCGACATAGCGCCGGCGCGCGCCTGCATTGAGGTGGAAGTGCAGGGCATGCCCAACCAAGCCGGCAAGGGCTACGCCGACTATGTGCTTTTCAACGAGGACGGCACGCCCTTGGCCGTCATCGAAGCCAAACGCACATCGGTGGACGCCAACGTGGGCGCGCACCAAGCCGAGCTGTATGCCGACTGCCTGGAACGCCGCTACCATGTGCGCCCCATCATCTACTACACCAACGGCTACGAAATCTACTGCATCGACGGCCTCGGCTATCCGCCCCGCCGGCTGTACGCCTTCCACTCATTGGCCGACCTCCAACTGCTGATGTCGCGCCGCAGCACCCGCCGCGACATCGCCGACTTCTCCATCAACGACCAAATTTCCGACCGCTACTACCAAAAACGCGCCATCAAAAGTATGTGCGAGTGGTTCAACTCGCACCACCGCCGCGGCCTGTTGGTGATGGCCACCGGCACGGGCAAAACGCGCACGGCCATCTCGATGGTGGACGTGCTCCAGCGCAACAATTGGGTGAAGAACACCCTGTTCTTGGCCGACCGCACCTCCTTGGTCAACCAAGCCGCGCGCAATTTCGCCAAGCTCCTGCCCAACTGCCCCACCACCGTGCTCAGCGACAAGACCACCGCCGTCGACCCCAATGCGCGTATCACTTTCTCCACCTACCAAACGATGATTAACTACGTGAACACCGACCGCAAGCCCTACTCGGTGGGCCGGTTCGACTTGATAATCATCGACGAAGCTCACCGCTCGGTGTTCGGCAAGTACGGCGACATCTTCCGCTACTTCGACTCGCTGTTGGTGGGCCTCACCGCAACCCCGCGCGACCAAGTGGACCGCTCCACCTACGAACTGCTCGAATTGGAAGGCGGCGAACCCACCGACTGCTACGAATACGCCACCGCCGTGGCCGACGGCTACTTGGTCGACTACTCCGGATTCATCCGCGGCTCGAAGGTGGTGAACGAAGGCATCCGCTACGACGACCTCTCCGACGAGGAAAAGCAGCAACTCGAGCAGGTGTGGGAATACGAGCAAGTCAACAAGGACCCCGACGAGGAGTGGGAACCCCGCGACATCGCCGAAAAGGAAATCTACAAGTACATCTATAATACCGACACCATCGACCAAATGCTCCAAGATTTGATGGAGCACGGGCTGAAGGTGCAGTCGGGCGAGCTCATCGGCAAAACCATCATCTTTGCCATGAACTCCCGCACAGCCAAGCTCATCGTGGAGCGGTTCAACCTGCTCTACCCACACTACGGGCCGGATTTCTGCCGACAAATCGACTACTCCATCAAGTATTCGCAGGATTTAATCGACCGCTTCGGCTTGCGCGGCCGCCTGCCGCAGATAGCGGTGTCGGTGGATATGCTCGACACCGGCATCGACGTGCCCGACGTGCTTAACTTGGTGTTTTTCAAACGAGTACGTTCGCGTATCAAGTTCATGCAGATGATTGGCCGCGGCACTCGCCTCTCGCCCGACATCTTCGGCGCGGGAAGCCACAAGCAGCAGTTCTACATCTTCGACTGGGGCGGCAATTTCGCCTACTTCCGCGAGAATCCCAAGGAGGGAAAGGCGGTGGCGACGCAGTCGCTCACCGAGCGGCTGTTTGGTGTGCGCGCCGATATCGCCTGCGCCCTGCAAGCCGCTCAGTATCAGGAAGATGAGTTCGCCAAAGGCTTCCACGACCGACTGAAGGCGGAGCTGTTGGCGCAAGTCAACTCGCTCAACGATGCCCACATAGCCGTGCGCAATCACTGGCCGGCGGTGGCGCGGTATCGCAATGCCGCCGCGTGGCAGTATGTGTCGGAGACCGACGTGCTCGACCTCAAAAACGAAATCGCGCCGCTGCTGCCCAAGTCGATGGAGCACGAGCTGGCCAAGAAGTTCGACCTGCTGTCGCTCTACGTGCAACTGAGCATCGTCGACGTGGCCTTCAACGCCGATATGCACGAGGCGCAAATCGCCCAAATCGCCGACGCGCTGCGACGCCGCGCTTCCATCCCCGAAATTCAGGCTAAAATGCCGCTGCTCCGCGAGATTGGCACCTCGGCTTTCTGGGAGAACAAGACCCTCGCCTCCATCGAGAATATGCGCCTGCAGGTGCGCGATTTGCTCAAGTATTTGGAAGGACAGGAGGATAAAACGTTCACGGTCAACATCGTAGACACAGTGACCGATGGCGGCATGGCCGGCGAAATCAACACCACTATGTCCTACCGCGAGAAGTTGCTCGACTTCCTCACCCGCCACCGCAACCACCCCGTGCTGATGAAAATCCACAACCTCGAACAGCTGTCGGCCGACGACATCCGGCAGTTGGAGCACATCCTGTGGTACGAGCTTGGCTCGAAAGACGACTACGAGCGCTACCTGCGCCACGAGCAAATGACCGCCGACATGTCGGTGGCCGCCTTCATCCGCAAGGTGGTTGGCCTCGACCGCCAAAAGGCCATCCGCTTGTTCACCGAGTTCATCTCCGCCAACACGCTCACCGCCGCGCAGGAGGAGTTCATCAACAACATCCTCAACTACGTGTGCCAAAACGGCGGCATGGACCGCACAGTGCTGCGCGACAACCGCCTCTTCAACAACTCGCTGGTGCGCAACTTCCCCACCAAGGTGCCGCAAGTGGCCCAATTCGTAGAAATGCTCCACTCCGCCATCACCGCCTAACCCCCACCCTCAAAAATGCCTCAAAAGTCCGCATCTCGCGCAAGTAATCTCATCTAATACACAAATCCATTTCATAAAAGTGTCATTAATGACAAATTTATAAAATGGATTTGGTTTTCTAAGAATTCGGAAATTTGCCGAATTCTTTGGCAGAGTCGCCCTAAATAGCATCAAGATAAAGAAGCACTAAGTGAGTTAAATCTCGATGTTTAGGTTGAGACTCGGTGAGGTTGGTGCTTAGAAGATTGAAGCGATGGTTGCTGCTAAGGCAATAATCACGATAATGCCGATGAATGAGATTATCAAACCGGCGATTGCCAAGCCACGGGGTTGTTTGAACACTCCGATGAATGAGAAGAGTGCACCTAAGAACCAGAGGATCCAGTCGAGCACGGGAATCCAGCAAAAAATGAATGCTAACAAGGCAAGAACGAAGCCGGCGGTACCGAGGCCATTGCTCTTTTTCTCCTTGAATTGATTGTTTACCACAACATGCTGAGCCTGTTGTGGCTGTGATACGGGATAATTTTCCATATTACAACTTAAAGAATGATGATTAGTATTGTGATTGCAAAGTTAGTAAAAATTTATTTAATTATCGCCCCCCCCCGTTAAATTTTGTTAATCACTTGTAAAACATCTTATATCAGCAAGTTACAATCTGACCAAATCCAATAATTAACGGCTGGCGGGCATTTCGCGGGGGCTCGGGGGCGGAGTCCGTTTCGCAGACAACGCGGCCGGATGCGATTTTGTGTCCCCTCCCTTCAACGAATTAGCCCTATTAGGCCAATTAGGCTAATAGGGCTAATTCGTTGCAGGGGGATAGTGGCTTACTTCAGGGTCCACTCGAAGCCTCCGTCTTTGGTATCTTTGACGGCGAAGCCGATGGCGGCTAAGCGGTCGCGAATGAGGTCGGAGGTGGCCCAATCCTTGCGCTGCTTGGCTTCGCGGCGGATGTTGAGCAGCAAATCCACAGCGTCTTCGAAGGGCTTGAGCGCTTCGCCGCCGGCTGCTTCGCCGGCTTCGGTGCGGATGCCGAGGATGTCGACCAAGAATGTCTGCATGATGTCGCGCAGGGCGGCGATGTCGTCGGCAGTGGCCTTGGCGTGGCCGTCGTTCACTTGGTTGATGATGCGGCAGGCGTCGAAGAGGGTGGCGATGACCACGGGGGTGTTGAGGTCGTCGTCCATGGCCTTGTAGCAACGGGTGCGGATGTCTTCGACGTCGACGGTGGATTCGGCCGAGGGTTTGAGTTCGCCGAGGCGCTTCCATCCTTCGAGCATGCGGCGCAGGGCGGTTTCGCTGGCTTGCAGGGCCTCGTTAGAGAAGTCGACGGTGCCGCGATAGTGCGCTTGCAGGATGAAGAAGCGGATGGTCATCGGGGTGTAAGCCTGGGTGAGCAACTGGTGCGAGCCGGTGAAGAACTCGTCCAAGGTGATGAAGTTGCCAAGCGACTTGCCCATCTTCTGGCCGTTGATGGTAATCATGTTGTTGTGCATCCAATAGTGGACGGAGGGACGGCCGTTGTGAGCCACCGACTGGGCGATTTCGCAGTCGTGGTGCGGGAACTTGAGGTCCATACCGCCGCCGTGGATGTCGAATTGCGCGCCGAGGTACTTTTCGCTCATAGTGGAGCACTCCAAGTGCCAACCGGGGAAACCTTCGCTCCAGGGCGAGGGCCAGTGCATGATGTGCTCGGGCGCGGCCTTCTTCCACAGGGCGAAGTCGGCGGGATTGCGCTTCTCGGTTTGGCCGTCGAGGGCGCGGGTGGTGGCCAGCAGCTCGTCGATGTTGCGACCCGAGAGGCGACCGTAGCCGAAGTCCTTATTGAATTTGGGCACGTCGAAGTAAACGGAGCCTTCGCTTTCGTAGGCGTAACCGGCGTCGAGAATCTTCTTGATGTATTCGATTTGCTCGATGATGTGGCCGGAAGCGTGGGGCTCAATCGAAGGCGGGAGCACGTTGAGCGCATCCATAGCGCGGTGGTAGCGCAGCAGATAGTGCTGCACCACTTCCATGGGCTCGAGCTGCTCAAGGCGAGCTTTCTTTGCAATCTTGTCCTCGCCGTCGTCGGCATCATGCTCCAAGTGGCCCACGTCGGTGATGTTGCGCACGTAGCGCACCTTGTAGCCAAGGTGAGTGAGGTAGCGGAAGAGCACGTCGAAGGTGATGGCCGGACGGGCGTGACCCAAGTGGCCGTCGCCGTAGACGGTGGGGCCGCACACGTACATACCCACGCGCTCCGGGTGCATGGGTTTGAACAGCTCCTTGCAACGCGACATGGAGTTATAAATCTCCAAAGAGTGCTGACGCATAGCTACTTAGGCTTGGAAGGGTTTGGGGATGTCGTTGCCGCCTTGGGGCGCACCGGCTTTGGGCACTTTGTGCTCGATGTCGCCGAAGGTGGCTTCGTATTTGGCGATGTTGTCGCGCAGGGCGAAGAGCAGGTTCTTTACGTTCTCCGGGGTCATCACCACGCGGCTTTGCACCTTGGCTTGGGGCATGTTGGGGGCCACGGTCACGAAGTCGAGGAAGAACTCCTGGGCGGAGTGAGAGATTACGGCTAAGTTGCTATATTTGCCGGCAGCTACTTCTGCGGGCAGTTCGATTTTCAGTTCTTTCTTTTCCATAATTTGAATTAGTAATTAGTTGATTAACAGAATGTTGACGACATACGGCTAAGGGCTTTGGCCGGCTGTATGTGGCGGTAAAGTATATCGTAAACGCAGTCGAGGATGGGCATTTCCACCCCGAGGTTGCGGTTGATGTCGGTGATACATTTGGCGGCATAATAACCTTCGGCGGTCTGCTCCATTTCCATGCGGGCGGCGGTGACGGAGTAGCCTTTGCCAATCATCGAACCGAAGTTGTGGTTGCGCGAGAATCGGGAGTAGGCTGTCACGAGGAGGTCGCCGAGGTATACGGAGTCGCTGATATTGCGTTCGGCGGGAGCGGCTGAGGCCAAGAAACGGTCCATTTCGCGCAGGGCGTTCGACACGAGCATGGCGGAGAAGTTGTCGCCCAACTTCATGCCGTGGATGATGCCGGAAGCGATGGCGTAGATGTTCTTGAGCACGGCGGCGTATTCGATGCCTTCAACGTCGGCGGAGATGATGGCGTGGGAGCGCTTGCCTTCGATGAGTTTGCCGAAGTTCACAGCCAAGTCGTGGTCGTGGCAGCCGATGGTGAGGAACGAGGGACGGTCCAAGGCCACTTCTTCGGCGTGGCAGGGGCCGGAGATTACGATTTCGCGTTTGGGGTCCACACCGAAGTGGTCGACCATGTAGTCGGTGATGATTTGGTTTTCATCGGGCACGATGCCTTTGACAGCGGAGACGATGATTTTGCCGCTGATGTCGACCGACAGCTTCTCGGTGTGCGATTTGAAGTATGGCGAGGGCATCGCCAACAGCAGCACGTCGGCTTTGTCGCACACATAGTTGATATCGGAGGAGAAATCGATACGATTTGTGTCGAACATCACGTCGGTGAGGTACGCCGGGTTATGGCCGAGGCGGATGAACTCCTCAATACGGTCGTCGCGGCGCATGTACCACGTGATTGTCTTGCAGTTTTGCAGCAACAAACGGCTCAGGGCAGTGGCCCAACTGCCACCACCGAGCACAGCTATGTTTTCTAATGAGCTCATATCTAAATATTTGGCTACTACTGCCGGTTTTATGGAATTGTGTTTAAGGTTTCACATCGGCGGCCACGGTCAGAGGGTGGCTTTTGCGGCGTCGGCCCACTGCTGGATGGTGTCCGGTTGGGGGTTCGACAGACCTAATTTATACTTCTTGTTGATGCCGCACAGCTCTTGGAAGAGCTTGCCGGGGGTGACGTCGGCCAAAGCGGCCACGGTGAGCACGCCGGCTTTTTGCAGCGGAGCAACCCACTCTTCGGGCACGCCCACGGCCACGAATGCCTCCGCACGGTCGCGGCGCTCTGTCTTCTCGGGACGCATCTGCGGGAACAGCAGCACTTCCTGAATGGTGGTTTGACCGGTCATCAGCATCACCAGGCGGTCCATGCCGATACCCATGCCGGATGTGGGCGGCATGCCATATTCCAAAGCGCGGATGAAGTCGCCATCGATAATCATGGCTTCGTCGTCGCCTTTTTCGGCCAAGCGCATTTGCTCCACGAAGCGCTCGTACTGGTCGATGGGGTCGTTAAGCTCGGAGTAGGCGTTGGCCAATTCTTTGCCGTTGACCATCAGCTCGAAACGCTCGGTGAGTTCGGGATTGTCGCGATGGCGCTTGGTCAGCGGCGACATTTCCACCGGGTAGTCGGTGATGAAGGTGGGCTGGATGTAGTTGCCTTCGCACTTGGCGCCAAAGATTTCGTCAATGAGCTTGCCTTTGCCCATGGTGTCGTCGATTTCGATGTCGAGGTCTTTGCACACTTGGCGCAGGGCAGCTTCGTCCATGCCGGTGATGTCCACGCCGGTGAAGTTCTTGATGGCTTGGGCCATGGTCACACGCGGGAAGGGGGCTTTGAAGGAGATGACGTTGTCGCCGACCTTCACTTCGGTGGTGCCGTTCACGTCGAGGCATATCTTTTCGAGCATGCGCTCGGTGAAGTTCATCATCCACTTGTAATCCTTATAGGATACGTAGATTTCCATGCAGGTGAACTCGGGGTTGTGTGTGCGGTCCATGCCTTCGTTGCGGAAGTTCTTGGAGAACTCGTACACGCCCTCGAAGCCGCCCACAATCAGGCGCTTGAGGTAGAGTTCGTCGGCGATGCGCAGGTACAGGGGGATGTCCAACGCGTTGTGGTGAGTGATAAACGGACGCGCGGCCGCACCGCCGGGGATGGATTGCAAAATCGGGGTCTCAACTTCGATGTAGCCGGCAGCGTTGAAGTACTCGCGCATGGAAGTGTACACCTTGGTGCGCTTGAGGAAGATTTCCTTGACGCCGGAGTTCACCACCAAGTCAACGTAGCGCTGACGGTAGCGCAATTCTGGGTCTTCGAAGCCGTCGTAGGTCACACCATCTTTCACCTTGACGATGGGCAGGGGACGGAGCGACTTGCTAAGCACGGTCAACTTCTGCGCGTGCACGGAGATTTCGCCGGTTTGGGTGCGGAACACGTAGCCTTCCACGCCGACGAAGTCGCCGATGTCGAGCAGTTTCTTGAACACAGTGTTGTACAGTTCTTTATCTTCGCCGGGACAGATTTCATCGCGGGAGATATACACTTGGATGCGTCCGTTGGCATCTTGGAGTTCGGCAAAGGAAGCCTTGCCCATGATGCGGCGGCTCATGATGCGGCCGGCGATGCTCACTTGGCGGGGTTCAGCGTCTTCGCTGAAGTTGGCCTTGATTTCGTCGCTGTGGCCGGTGACAACAAATTCTGCAGCAGGATAAGGCTCAATGCCCATATCGCGCAACCCTTGCAAGGAATTGCGGCGGATAATTTCCTGCTCGCTCAGTTCAAGAATATTCATATTTATATAATTAATGTATACTTACAAAATGACATTTCCTAAGTGCAGGGCACAAAGAATGTGCAAAGTTACGAAATCTTCGCCAAAGTTGCAAATTTATTTCAAGAGCTTGCTCGGCTTCTCCGGCCCGGCTGCTAAAGCAGCCGGCCGGAGACGAAAAGAAGGAGCTACGGTGCGGAATCGCCTTGGGAGCAGCTGTGGGTTGTGTGGCGAGGCGTAAGCCGAGCTTCGGCGCGCAATCGCCTTGGGAGCAGCTGTGGGTTGTGTGGCGAGGCGGAAGCCGAGCTGCGGTGCGGAATCGCCTTGGGAGCAGCTGTGGGTTGTGTGGCGAGGCGGAAGCCGAGCTTCGGCGCGTTTTTTTGGCGGAAAATTTGGTGGTTTGGGAAATTGTTCGTAACTTTGCAAACAAAATCTTAAACTTTTCGCTTATGATTATACCTACACCCGACCAGCAGCAACAGCTTGCGCGCATCGCCAAGGCGCTCGGGCACCCTACCCGCGTGGCTATTCTCCTTTTCTTGGCGCAGCGCTCGGAATGTTTCTTCGGCGACATTCACCAAGTACTTTCCATCTCCAAAGCGACTGTGTCGCAGCATCTTAGCGAACTAAAGGAGGCCGGCCTCATCCAAGGGTCGATTGAGCCGCCGAAGGTGCGCTACTGTATCAACCGCGCCAACTGGGCGGTGGCCTCGCGCTTGTTCGCTCAGTTCTTCGACACGGCCACGTCGGATTGCGGCTGCTGTTGAGGCCGTTTTTTAGCCAATTTGTTCGTTATTCGCCTAACTACTTACATTCATGAAACAAGTTCTAACGATCTTCAGCATCCTGCTGTTCACCTTGACGGGATGCACCGCACCGCAAGCGGCTCCATTGGAGGCGCCGGCCACCGATGGCGTGCAAGTGTACTACTTCCACGGCAAGCAACGCTGCGCCACCTGCAATGCCATCGAGCAACGAGCCGCTGATGTAGTCAACACGCTATCCGACAGCACAGTAACCTTCACAGTGGTGGACCTATCCACAGACGAGGGCGCAGCCATCGCGGCCAACTTCGAGGTGGCATCGTCGGCCCTCGTCCTCTGCCAATGGCGCGACGGGCAACTCGTGCACCACGTCGACCTCACCAACATGGCGTTCGCCTCGGCACGCACCAACCCGGAGCAGTTCAAGCAGTCGCTTACCGATGAAATCCGCAAACTCCAACCGTGATGGAAACGATTCAAGCACTACTTGACAACGGCACGACGCCGGCGCTGACGGCATTGCTACTCGGACTGCTCACCGCTATCTCGCCGTGTCCATTAGCCACCAACATTGCCGCCATCGGCTTCATCAGCAAGGACATCACCGACCGGCGAGCAATCTTCCGCCGCGGGTTGCTCTACAGCGCGGGGCGCGTGGTAGCGTACTGGGGGTTGGCCATCGTGCTTATCTTGCTGATAAACAGCAGTGTAAACATCTTCGGCCTGCGCAGTTCCATCACCGTCTTCGGCGAAGCAGCCATCGGGCCGCTGCTACTGGTCATCGGGCTGTTCATGCTCTTCGGCCACAAGCTTTCGCTACCGAAGGTCAGCTTCAGCGGTGAAGGCTTGGCACGGCGTGGCAACGTGGGCGCAATGCTGCTCGGCATGCTGTTCGCCTTGGCCTTCTGCCCCACCTCGGGCGTGTTTTACTTTGGCATGCTCATTCCGTTATCGGCCTCAACCACAGCCGGTTGGCTATTGCCGCCGCTGTTCGCCGTGGCCACCGCACTGCCGGTGGTGATCGTGGCGTGGGTGTTGGCCTTCAGCGTAGGTAAAATAGGCACGGTGTATGGGCGGTTACAAGCCATGCAAAGGTGGCTGAACACAATCGTTGCCGCGCTCTTCATTCTACTTGGCATCTACTATTGTATAACCATTTTTATACTTTAACATTATGACAATCACCATTTTAGGCACAGGCTGTGCCTCCTGTAAAGCTCTATTTGCCAACGCGCAAGCCGCGGTAGCTCAACTCGGCCTCGACGCCGTTGTCAACAAGGAAGAAGACATCATGAAAATCATGGAATACAACGTGATGGCGCTGCCGGCCATCGCAATCGATGGCAAGGTCGTGGCCAAAGGACGCGTGCTCAACGTTGACCAAATCAAAGCGCTGTTGACATGATACAAACCTTTGCCGACTGGCTGATTTACGGCCTGATAGGTTTGTCGGAGCAGTCACACTTGGGTGCCGCGCTCAACTTCTTCGTGTACGACACCATCAAAATCATCCTGCTGCTATTTGGCATCTCGATTTTGATGGGCATCATCAACGCGTACTTTCCCATAGAGCGGCTGCGAGCGTACCTTACGTCGCACCGCTTCTACGGGCTGCAGTACGTTTTGGCATCACTGTTTGGAGCTGTCACGCCATTCTGCTCGTGCTCGTCGATACCGCTGTTCATCGGCTTCGTGCGCGGTGGTATACCATTAGGCGTAACGCTCTCATTCCTAATTACCTCGCCCTTAGTCAACGAGGTGGCTGTGGCCATGCTCGCCGGCTCGTTCGGGTGGAAGTTCACCGCCATCTACGTGTGCGGCGGCATCGTGATGGGCACCCTCGGCGGCATCATCTTGGGCCGTTTTCGGCTTGAGCGCTTCCTTACACCGTGGGTGCAACAACTGATTGCCAACTCGCAAGCGGAAGCCGAGGCGTGGCAGTCCGAACGTGTGCCATTCCTGCACAGGTTGCCGACCATAGCCCGCGATGCACTCGGCATCGTGCGCGGAGTGCTGCTCTATATTATATTAGGTATCGCGGTGGGCGCGGCTATCCACGGCTACGTGCCCGACGAGTTCTTCGCCCAATGGCTGGGCAGCGGCAACTGGTACGCCGTGCCGGTGGCTGTGGTGTTAGCAGTGCCGATGTACGCCAACGCTGCGGGCATAGTGCCTGTGATTCAGGTACTTGTGGCCAAGGGAGTGAGCATTGGCACCGCATTGGCCTTCATGATGGCAGTGGTGGGTCTGTCGCTACCCGAAGCTACCATGCTCAAGAAGGTAATGACCTGGCGGCTGATAGCTATCTTCTTCGGCACCGTGACACTCGGCATCATCATCTTGGGGTACGCCAACAACATCTTCCTCTAACACAAGAACAATCCGGCAACGGAGCGCCCTCGCCCAGGACGCTCCGTTTGCTATACCTATATAAAAGAAAAAAACCGACGCCTCGCGGCTCGGTTGATTTCTTGTGTTGTTGCTAACACTAAATACCTAAAACCATTTATAAATCCTTGTTGTCTATTACTGAATAATCCTAAATAATAACCTTGAATCTTAGACCTTTGTTTTTATTTACATTGCAAAGTTACGACGAAAAAATTCGCTTGAGAATAAAATTGAAGCGCAATATAAATAAATATAAGTATCTTCAAAGTTTATCTATTTGGTTTACTGTATTTTAAATATTTTGTAATAATGCAGAAATATAAGATAATATCAAGGTGTTTTAGCCGATTTTCAAAACGTCGCTTTCGAATGATTCGCGGTTTTTAGCTCGATTTTTCATTCGATTGCGATAGGTGTAGACGGTGTTGAGCGACAGGCCCAAGAATTTGCTGATGCGGTTGCTGTCGGTTACGCCTAATCGCATGAAAGCTAAGATACGCAGCTCGGGGGTGAGGCGACCGGTGACCGGCAGTTCCACCTGCTTATCTTCGAGCAAGAGGCTGTTGACATCCTCCAAGAAGTTGGGGAAGATTTTGAAGATTGCGTCGTCGTACACCACGAAGAACTTCTCGGAGAACTCTGTGAGCATTCGTCCGCTCTCGATGGTGCTAAGCAGGTCGGCGGATTGGTTGGCTTTAAGTTTGCGGGTTACAAAACGCATAAATTCCTCAAAACCATCAACGTATGAGGAACAGAGTTTCAAAAGTTGGGTAATATACAGCTCACGATTAGCCACAGAATCGCGCAGTTGGCGAGCGGTGTGAGCCTCGCGGGCGGAACGAATCTTCGAATTGAAGATGACGGCTGCCAGCAGTATTATAATTAATGTAAGGGTTACGATAACGACGATACCGGCTCGCGTGGTACCCAAATCCGCCTCGTGAACCTTGCCGGCTACCTCGATGAATCGCGGAGAAGTTGCAGCCAAGAACATAAGCGAACCGCTATCGCGCATAATGCGGCTGGAAAGCTCTAAGTATCTGAAAGCACGATCCTTATCGCCCAAATTCATAAGCGTTTCGCCCAAGTTGGCAAGCGAAGCCACGTCGCAATTAACATTTAGTAAATCGGCGCGAGAGGAGAGCGCGAGATAGTAAGCGCGTTCGTAGAGTTTGTCGGGGCGATTGGCATAGCAGTCGGCCAACATAGCCGCGAGCATAGCGTATGTGGGCGAATCCGGGTCGAAAGATTCGATGGCTTCGTTCAATTCGCCCATCGCACGGATTATATCGCCACGGATAGCGCTCTTACGCGACTCAACCAGCCATCGTGCCATCGAATTTTCCGCCAAGCAATCATTCAGTGAATCAAGCAGTTGGATAGCACGATTAATCAATGCAGAGCGATTAAATGTGGCTTTAGAGAAATTTAGGTCGTCGATGCAAATTCTGGACGCTACACCATAATATTTAAGCCGGTTTTCGCGAGAAAGGCTTGTGGAGTTGATTGTATTAAGCAAGAAATTGGCATCGCTGAAGCGGCACATCTTGGCATACTGAAGCGCCAAGTCGATTTTGGTGGAATAATAGGGCTGTGTATCAGGCGTAAGTAGTTGAAAAGCAGCATAATAATAATGCGCAGCTGAATCCACATTAAAGCCGTCGTAAGCACGAGCAATAGCCAAAAAGTCCTGTGCATCGGGTTCGTGACCGGGCTTGATGGTCGCAATCACCAAAGAATCGATTTGTAAATGGCGCTGATTGTAGAGCTCGGGGTAGCGGTCGATAGCAGCATCGAGCGAATCGAGCGCGGTGCTGAGCATTTGCGGCAAATTAGCCGCGGACGAGGCTAACGAGCAGTTCAAGGCAATCAATAATAAGATGTGTTTTAGGTATTTCATAGCTTTAGGTGAAAATTTTCGCTGCAAAGGTACAAATTTTTCAGGAAATAACAAAATCAAAATCTATATTTTTGCTTATATTTCAAATATGTTATTTATTTGGTTATTAGATTTTTAAGGGTTGACAATTTTTATATTAGATAAATTTTGTGTTTTATCCACTTGGCGGTGGACTCGAATCGCCGTAACTTTGCAGTGTCAATAACAAATAACAATAGGCAATATAAGGTAAATTTAGGTTAGGTTTGATTCGTTTAAAACGAACAAAGAAATGTTGGATCGCGATGATTCGACGTTTCTTTTTATGTGGCCAAGAGTTCGGCCAATGCGGCGCGGTTCTTGATGACCATACGGTTAGGCGTTCCCGACACGATTTTATTCTCCACAAGCCAATCGAAAGCGGTTGTAAAGGCTTCGACAGAGGTGTCAAACTCTGCCGCCACGTTGGTGTTGAGCTCAAGAACGATGTCGAAGCTCTGGGGCTTTGTGAGCGAGCAGACACGGGAGGCAAGGCGACGGCGGAGGTCGGAGCCGGTGCTGTTAAGCACATCGCGGAAGCCGCGCTGGGCGCTGCCGCAGAGTGTGTTGAGGAAGTTGAGCAGAGCTACATCGTTGGTGGAGAGCAGTTTAAGAAGGTCGTTCTTGGACACGTGGAGCATCACCACCTCGCTGACGGAGCGGACAGTGGCGGGTCGAGCGGTGGTAAGGCCGAAGAGGTAGTGCGGGAAGAGCACGTCGGGGCCTTTGACCGACTGGCTGAGCGAGAGACGGCCGTCGGAAGAGGTGAACGTGGCGCGAACGATGCCGCTGATTACGAACGACAGGTGCGAACAGGTTTCGCCGGCATGGAGCACCACCTTGCCGGCCGGTACGGTTTGGAAGTGCATCTTGCACTGGCCCAGCACTTCAAGCAGTTGGGCATCGCTGATGCCGCCGAACAGCGGCAGGGACTTAATGGTTTCGAACATTGAGCCGGCCATAGGGTCAGGAATTGAGGCTGTCGCGACGGGCTTTGAGCCAGATTTGCAGTGAGTTAAACGAATTTTGCCAGATGATGTAGGCCGCAGGAGCTATTGAAGCCACCGGGTCGATGAAGGTGAGCGCCATCCACACGGCCAGCAGCGTGTTCTTCTGTCCGAGGCCTTGTGCACCGGCCACCGGGTCGCCATGGCGGCGGCCAATGCGGCGACCCACGATGAATTGGATGGCGCAAATCACGCCTGCGGCGGCCGTCAGAATCAGCATTTGCGGCAGGCGGTCGGCGGGTTCGGCCAAGGCGAAGGTTGTGACACGTCCAACCACGATGATGAGCACCACCGACCACAGGTAGAAGGAGATGGATTGGTTGTCGTGAATCATGCGGTGCACCTTGGGCGCCAAGGCGCGGAGCAGCAGCGCCAGCACCATCGGGCCGATAATCATGGGTCCGACCTTGGCCATTATGGTGCCGAAAGTGGCGAGGAAGTCGATGTCAACACCAGTGTCGCCCACGGCGATGGTGAACATGAGCGGTGCGAACACGGCCGCCCAGAGGTTGCTCAGCACCGATATGGCCACTAAGGTGATGATGCTACCGCCCAACATGGCGGTGATGACGGGTGCTGCCGTGGCCGTGGGGCACAGGAAGCACAGCATGCAACCTTGCGCCAAAACGGGGTCGAACGGCGCGATGGCAAAGTAGCACACCAAGCATCCAACCATCTGAACACCAACCACTTTCCACGTCAGAGCCGTGATGCGGAACTCCGAAATGTTCACCCGGCAGAAGGTGATAAGCAACATGGTGAAGATGAGGTACGGCGACAGGAATTGCACCGCTTCCACCGGCTCGTGGAACAGCCAGCCGCACAGCATGGCTATGGGCAGCATAAACATTTTGAGGCGTGCGCGAAGTTTAGCCAACTGCATAGCTTACTTCTTTTTGGCGTCCTTGGCGTCGGAATATTGATTAGGATAATCGAGATGCAGACGCGGACGACGATAGGCTCGCACGATGAAGAAGATGCCCGCGAGAATGAACGGAATGGAGAGTAACTGCCCCATATTCAGCAACATATCTTGCTCGAATTCCACTTGCGGGTTCTTGACGAACTCGATGAGGAAGCGAGCGCTGAACACGCCGGCGAGGAATGTGCCGAAGAGCATGCCGGGGCGCTCGCCGAGGTTGCGTTTCCAGTACATCCACATCATCACACCGAACAGGGCGAAGTAGCACAGCGCCTCGTAGATTTGGGTGGGGTGGCAGGCTTGGCCCTCGTAGAGCGCGTGCCACTCGCGCGAGTTGACAAACATGAATCCCCAGGGCAAGGTGGTGGCGTGGCCGAAGATTTCGGAGTTGAACAGGTTGCCGAGGCGGATGAGGCCGCCCACCATGGCGATGGCCACCACGAGGCGGTCGAACGTCCACAGCGGGGAGCGTTTGGTGGTGAAGTAAGAGTAGCAGAGCACCGCGGTGATAACGCCGATGGCGCCGCCGTGCGAGGCGAGGCCGCCGTGCCAGGTATACAGGATTTCAATCGGATGCTGGCTGTAATAGTCCCATTCATAGAAGAATACGTGGCCGAGGCGGGCGCCGATGATGGTGCCGGCGGCCACCCACAGCAGCAGCACGCTCACCCAGCGTTCGGGTGCGCCTTCGCGGCGGAACATCCGGCCCACAACAATCACGCCCAGCCAAAAGCCGATGGCAAACATCAGGCTGTACCAGCGGATTTGCAGCGGCCAGGCGAGCGCTACGGGGTCGAAGTCCCAAGTAATAAAATTAAGCATGGTTATACGGTTTTAGATTTATCGAAGTAATCACGGGTGGCTTGGCGCACGCGGCCGCTGAGGCGCAGCACGGCAAACATAGTGGGGAAGGCCATCAGCGCGTAGAACAGGTCGCACAGGCTCACGGCTGCCGACAGAGGCACCACGGCAAACAGCACCAGGGAGGCGATGAAGAAGTAGCGATGCCACCGTACTGCGCGCGAGCCGAAGAGGTAGGAGGCGCAGGTAGAGCCGTAGAAGGAGTAGGAGAACATCGACGACAGGGCGAAGCACACCACCACGAACATCAGCAGGTACTGGCCGTAGGGGATGCCGCGGCCGAAGGCGGTCATGGCCACTTCCAAGCCCTTAAGTCCCTCAATAGCAGCCACTTCGGGCACGCAGAGGAGGATGGCGGTGGCGGTGAGGGTGCACACCAACCCGGAGTCGATGGCCGGGCCGAGCATGGCGATGAGACCTTCGCGCACGGGCTGGTTATTGCGCGAGGCGCCGTGCATGATGGAGGCCGTGCCGATGCCGGCATCATTGACCAAGGCCGCGCGGCGCGCGCCGATGATGGCGATGCCGGCTAATGCGCCGAACCCGGCTTGCAGGTTGGACGCTTCGCGGAAGATGGATGCGAACACCCCGGGCACTTG
>JBJEKG010000075.1:0-3734 GCA_051878535.1 Muribaculaceae bacterium | reverse complement strand
TGTGCTCGGCGATGGTCCGGCAATAAAGATTAACGCCAACTGCAAGTATATGACTGATGCCGATTCTGCAGCCGTGGTCCGTGGCTTGTGCGAGAAAGCCGGTGTACCATGCCAGTACTTTGTCAACCATAGCGACGTGGCCGGCGGTAGCACCTTAGGCAACATTCTCACCTCGCAAATTCCCCTGCGAGGTGTCGATGTCGGCTCACCATTGTGGGCTATGCACAGTGTGCGCGAAACTGCCTCAGTCTCCGACCACGCCGCTATGATAGCCGCCATGACCGCATTCTTCACCGCATAATACCTCACCCCCGTGGCCAAAAAGAAGAAGAAAAAGCCAAGTTACATCTCCGGCACTCGCAAGCCGGAGAATATGACCTTGGAACAGTGGCAGATAGCGCTTCGCAAGCAGGCTGCCGCCAACGAAATGTTGAGCATCGCGCCCGTCGACGAGGAGTATGCCCCGGGCGAGTATCGCGTGGAGAATCCTCTGTCGCGCGGCGTGTATAAAGTGGTGTACCGCGGAGCTTACAGCGCGTGGAACTACTGCTCTTGCTACGATTACAAGACCTCCGGCTTAGGCACTTGCAAGCACATCGAGGCAGTGAAAATGTGGCTGCCGAAGCATCGAAAGTTTCGCGTGCACGCAGAGGTGCCGGCGTATACTTCGGTATATGTCGACTACCAATCCGACCGACAGGTGAAAATTCGTATCGGCAGCGAAAACCGCGACGAGTTTCGGCACTTGGCTGCGGATTACTTCAACGACGACTGCGTCATGCTGCCCGATGCTCCTGCTCGCTTTTTCACCTTCCTGAAAGATGCTCGTGCCATCAGCGACAGCTTCCGCTGCTACGATGATGCCCTCGACCGCGTGATGGCTATGCGCGATGTGGAGCGCCGCCGTCGCATTCTGCCTCTGCTCACCGATGAGTACCTCGACAAGTTGCTCACCGCCCCACTCTTCCCCTACCAGCGCCAAGGCGTGCGCTTTGCCGTGGAGAAAGGCCGCGTGATTATTGCCGACGAGATGGGCTTGGGTAAGACCATCCAAGCCATCGCCACTGCCGAAGTATTGCGCCGCAACCATTTGGCCGGCTCGGTGATTGTGGTGTGTCCCACATCGCTTAAGTATCAGTGGAAGAGCGAGATAGAACGTTTTGCCGGCGCCGAAGTGACGATGATTGAGGGATTTCCCACCAAGCGCGTGGAGTTTTATAAGCAAGTGTGCGATTACAAAATCGTGTCGTACCACACTTTGGCCAATGATGTGCGTATGCTCAGCCAAATCAGCACCGACATCATCATCTTCGACGAGGTGCAGCGCCTCAAAAATTGGTCCACGCAGATTGCCAAAGCCGCCCGTTGCGTCAAGTCGGACTATGTGGTGGCACTGTCCGGCACGCCCTTGGAGAACAAGCTCGAGGAACTATACTCCGTGATGGAGTTGGTCGACCAATACTGCCTTGCACCGTTCTACAAATTCCGCGAGCGCTACATTCGTGCCAACGAAACCGGCAAAGTGGTTGGTTATGAGAATCTTAACGAGATAGGCCAACGCATCTCACCTTTCTTGATTCGCCGCCGCAAGGCCGACGTAGCCTTGCAGATGCCCGCTCGACAGGACAAAATCCTGTTGATGCCTGTCACCAAGAAGCAAATGAGCATGCACTCGGACTTTAAATCGTCTGTGGCCCAGATAATTGCCAAGTGGCAGCGTTTCCACTTCCTAAGTGAGGGCGACAGCCGCCGACTGTTGCTGCTCTTGGGCGCGATGCGTATGGTCAGCGACAGCACCTACATCCTCGACCAAAAGTCGCGCGACGATGTAAAAGTTGAGGAGGTGGCCAACATTGTAACCGAGGCTATCCAAGACGACCCCACGCTTAAAGTGGTGGTTTTCAGCGAGTGGGAACGCATGGCGCGCTTGATTGTGGCCGAGTTGCAAGAGCGCGACATCACCGTGGAATACCTCCACGGCGGCGTGCCGTCGGTTAAGCGCGGTGAGATGACCGAACGCTTCCGCACCGACCCCGACAGCCGTGTGTTCGTGTCGACCGATGCCGGTTCCACAGGTCTCAACCTGCAAACAGCCTCGCTGCTTATCAACGTCGACCTGCCGTGGAACCCGGCGGTGCTCGAACAACGCATCGGCCGCATCTATCGCTACGGTCAGCAACGCAACATCCAGGTAATCAACCTCGTATCCAAAGGTACCATCGAAGAACGAATGATTGATAAGCTACGCTTCAAACAGGATATGTTTGCCGGCGTGCTCGATGGCGGCGAAGATGCCATCTTCGTGGAAAGCAACCTCAACAAGATTGTCTCCTTCTTGGGCGAAATCATTGATAAAGAGGCAGATAAGCCGGACGATACATACCCGGACGAAGAACTCGAACCGGATGTATTCGATGATCTTCCCATCGATGTTGATGATGACTTCGATGATGATGACTTCGACGATGATGACTTCGATGATGAGCTCGACGACCTCTCTATTGAGTCCCAATTCTTTGATGAATACTATGGCGAAGATGACTTCTTAGATGATGACGAGGACTTGGTTGAGGAAGAAGTTGCTGACGACGAAACTACCGAGGAGAAGGATGATTCCGAAGCCCATGAGAACACTCCTTCGCAGCAGACACCGCCGCCCGCGGATACGTTGCACGATTCGCAATCGCCTGCCTCTCCGCCAGCACCCGACAACCTCATTCAGCAAGGTATGTCGTTCTTCACCGGCTTGGCTCAGACGCTCCAATCGCCAGAAGCTACCAATCGCTTGCTCAATAACATCGTCAAGACCGACAAAGAGTCCGGTCAGACTTACCTCAACATTCCTGTGCCCGACCGCGACACTGTGCAGCAAGCCCTCACCCTGCTCACAAAGCTCTTTAGCAAGTAGCTGATTATGAGTGAATTAATCAATGAACGAAATAACGAAGTTTGATTATAACACATTAAATATTTCGTTATTTCGTTCATTCGTTATTTCGTTTGATACGTTACGATGATTTTTCTGATGAAATATGGCAATTTTCTCGGAAATATTGCTTAAATTTGCACTTTGTAATTAAAGACCTTTGCTTATGAGAAAGTTTTACCTATTTATTTCTTTATTCTTGCTTTCTGCCATCGGTGCTTCGGCGCAATTAGAGTGGAAATCCATCGGTTATGCCACAGTGGTAGATGGTTGGATTACACCGGGTTACGTCGACGACGACGGCAACCAGATTGACCCGAACACCTGCCCGATGCAGGTTGAGGTGGAGGAATCAATCGACTGTCCGGGAATGTTCAAGCTTATCAACCCCTTCGGCGGTAAGGACTTCCACCTCAGCGAGTTCAACCTCGACGGTACCGCTTGCGACATCATCATCGATGCCCGCGACTACACCTTCGTCATTATCCAACCGCAATACTGCGGCTTCACCGATGCCGATGACACGCAAGCTTCCGGCCAATACCCCTACTTCCTGAGCGATATGGGCACATATATGTACAACATGGGTCAGCCGCGCGAGGTGATTAACGCGTTCAAATGCGCCGCCACTCGTGCCGGCAACACCATCTACATTCCCCAACCCACTATGGGCACCACCGCCGACCATGCCATCGAAGCGTGGGACCCCTCCTACCCCGCCATCATCACCCTACCAGATGACTTCGACGCCGAGGCCGCCAACTGGGAAGTAATTGGCACCGCCACCTTGGCCGACGGCTGGATTCTC
>JBJEKG010000074.1:0-3754 GCA_051878535.1 Muribaculaceae bacterium | reverse complement strand
CACCCCGACGAACGCTACTACATCTTCGGCAACGATGCCTCGGTCGACGAGCTCGCCGCCAAGTATGATGTGGAGGTGTTGGCCCGCATCCCACTCATCGCCGCCATCGGCGACCACAACGACAGCGGCCAACCCATCGCCCTCAACCCCGATTCGCTGTCGGCATCGGCCTTCACCTACTTGGCCCACCAAGTTATCGAAGCCGTCGACCGCCGCAACGCTTCGCTTCCGCCCACACTCAAAGTAGACATGACTCGCAAATGAAAATCCTCATCATCAACGGTCCGAACCTCAACCTGCTCGGCGCTCGCGAGCCGCAAATCTACGGCCACACGGCGCTCGAGGCGGTGCTTGCCGACCTGCGCAGCCGCTTTCCGCAGGTGGAAATTCTCCACGAGCAATCAAACTACGAGGGCCGCATCATCGAACTGATTCAACAGGCTAAAGCCCAAGGAATCAGCGGTATAGTACTCAATCCCGGCGGCTACAGCCACTCGTCGGTGGCCATCGCCGACGCCATCTTGGCCGTGGAGACGCCGGTGGTGGAAGTACACATCTCTAATATATTCGCGCGTGAGGACTTCCGCCAACGCCACGTCACCGCCGTGGGCGCGCGCGGCTTCATCGCCGGCTTCGGTGTGGAAGGCTACGCGTTGGCAATTCAATCGCTGTTGAAATGAGGCAATTACTTGTAATTCAGATAGTTACGGCAATAATTGCCATTGTGATGGCTGCCTGCGGCCACTCCGACACGTTCGTGGTGAATGGCACAATCGAAGGCAATCCCACCATGAATATCCGCGTGATTTACACAATGCGTGGACAGGTGTACACCGGCGTCACCGCCGCCACCGATGGCAAGTTCTCCTTCAAGGCGGCCGCGCCCGACACCGCCATCGTGGAACTTTACGACAACGACTACGCCCTCTTAGGCCGATTCCTCACCATCAACGGCGAGGACATCAACCTGTCGCTCAGCCGTTCACCTTACCGCCTCACGGTCGAAGGCAACGAAATCGCGCAGCGCTGGGCAACCTTCCTCAGCGAGAATGCGGACGCGTTGCAAGCCGATGATGCACGGCATAACGCAGTGATTGCCAAGTATATAGAAGCGAATCCCGCCGATGAGGTGTCGACGCTGTTGCTCATCACCGAATACAATGTGGCGCTGTCGGATTCGGCCGCGGTGCAGGCGCAGCAGCTGTGGCAGACAGTGCAATGGAAGCCCGTGGGGCTGACCTCGGCCTTCGCCATGCAGCTCAACGCCGCCGCCGACACCGCCGCCCACGCCGCAGTGGATTCGTTGCGCTACCTGCGCTCGGGCAACACCCACGCCGTGTTCGTGGCCGCCGACCATCCGCTCACACTCATCACCATCAGCTCCGAACGCGACGGCCGCGATTCCACCTTGGCTATGTTGCGCCGCATCAAGGCCAAAGGCGGCCGCTTGGCCGACGGCCGCGCCGTGTATGTGCTTGATTTATCGATAGATACCGACACGCTCGAATGGAGCCGCTCGCTACGCCGCGACAGCGCCACCTGGCAGCGCGGCTGGCTCCACGGCGGCATCGCCCACCCCGCCCTGCGCGCCCTGAGCATCCCCTCCGTCCCCTACTACATCCTCCTCGACTCCGCCGGCACCCAACTCCGCCGCTCCCCCGCCCCCTTCTAACCCCCCACCTGCAAATGAAGCACCAAATTTTCTTTCATACATCGCAAAAAATGAGCGAATTAGCCAACGAGTCGGTCGACTTGGTGGTAACTTCGCCGCCATATCCTATGATTGAAATGTGGGATAGTGTGATGGGTGCTCAGAATCCGGATATTGTGGATGCGCTGTCTGAAGGAAAGCCGCGAATAGCCTTCGAACTGATGCATGCGGAGCTTGACAAGGTGTGGAAAGAGTGCTGGCGCGTGATGAAAGATGGGGCCTTCCTGTGCATCAATATCGGCGATGCCACACGCACCATCGACAGCGAGTTCGCCCTATACAACAACAATACTCGCATCATTTCAGCATGCGAACAGATAGGCTTTACCAACCTGCCCAACATCCTGTGGAAAAAGGCTACCAATTCGCCCAACAAATTTATGGGCAGCGGGATGTTGCCCTGCGGCGCTTACATCACCTTGGAGCATGAGTGGATTCTGATTTTTCGCAAAGGTTCGAAGCGACAATACATCACAGCGGAAGAGAAGCTGGCCCGGCGCGAAAGTTCATTCTTTTGGGAAGAGCGAAATATTTGGTTTTCAGACATTTGGGAGCTTACCGGCGTGAAGCAACGGATCGACAAGTCGCCAACTCGCGAACGCAACGCTTCCTACCCGTTGGAGTTGCCATATCGCTTAATCAACATGTTCTCCCAGCGAGGCGATGTGGTGCTTGACCCATTTTTGGGACTTGGGACAACCACTCTCGCGGCAATTCTGTGCGAGCGCCAAAGCATTGGATATGAAATCGACCCCCTGCTGAGCAAAATCCTCAACGAAATCATCTCCAACTATGATGTTGATAAAGCCAACCAATTGATTTACAACCGATTCCAGCGCCATCTTAGGTTTGTTGCCGAGCGCGAAGCCTCGCAGAAAGAGGTGAAGTATTTCAACAACAAGCTATGCTGCAAGGTAATGACAGCGCAAGAAACCGACCTGCACATCCATTACCTGAGCAACGTGAGCAGGGTCTCGGCCACAGAACCAGCGCTCTGCTTTGAAGCATCCTACTTCGCCGATGCTCCTCTGTCGGAGATACCATTCGCAGGCGCTAACAGTCTCTTTGCCAATTAGTTGGTTATTGAAAATCGGCGGGGTCGTACTCGATGATAATACCACCACTCACCTTCTCATAATATACAATCGGAGCAACAAATGACTCAATTAACTGTGATTCAAGCTTGTAAGTTGAGGCTTTGATTTGTATAGGCTTGTCGTTGAGAAAGCCATCGATGCCCTTGGCTTCTTCCTCTTTGGTGGCTAAACGTCCGGTTTTGCCAAATCGATTTGCCAAGATAGTGAGAACGGCGCTTTGAACTTTCAGCCCGGCATAAGTTTTATTATACACCAAATCCTTAACCCATTCTTCAATCATTGTACGATTGATGGACGCGAAAGCCTCACTCATAGCCTGATACATGTCAAAAATCTTGTCGGTGGCATTCTTGATGGCATCCGGCTGCTGTTGAGTATACCATTCAACCCATTCTTCCAAGGTCTCTCCATCGAATTGTTGAATAAGATCCGACATTTGACCTACCACTTGCGGCCTTGTTCCACCGGCGTTCCGATTAATCAAGTTTATAAGCTGAGTGGTGTATTTTGGAAATTCGTAAGCTGGCATCTTGAATAGCCGCTGAATCTCATCGCTATTGACCTTTATTTTCTCCATTCGCCTGTTCATATTTGATTAGACAATCATCTATCTGTCTGACAAAATCTACAAATGAAATACCAAGGGCTGAACAAATTGCGCGCAGCTCAAGCAGGTCGATTCTGCGCTCATGCGTCTCAATTTTGCTGATAATACCTTGGCGCACACCTAATCGGCGCGCCAGCTCTTCCTGGGTGACACCTAAGCCGGTGCGCTTTTGGCGCAAAAGCGCTAATAACCGCTGATATGCTAAGTTGTGAATAGATTTCATACGCATCAAGAATGCGCAAAGATAATATTCTATTTGCGATTATACCAAAATAGAATATTTCGGATCAATGTAAAAAGCCGGTTGTTAAAAGTGTTAATAAGAACGCGTGTCAAAAG
>JBJEKG010000073.1:0-3754 GCA_051878535.1 Muribaculaceae bacterium | reverse complement strand
GGGGAAGTTGAACTCGTTGGCGAAGATGCGCGCGCCGGTGAGGGAACCGTCGCCGCCGATAACCACGAGGGCGTCGATTTCGTGCTTGCGCATGATTTCGTAGGCTTGCTGACGGCCTTCGGGGGTACGGAATTCCTTGCAACGGGCAGTTTTGAGGATGGTGCCGCCTTGCTGGATGATGTTGGAAACGTTTTGTGTGCGGAAGTCAACGATTTCGTCGGTGATAAGGCCGCGGTAGCCGCGGTAGATGCCTTTAACCTTGAGACCGCTGAAGATGGCCGAGCGGGTGACGGCGCGGATAGCGGCATTCATGCCGGGGGCGTCGCCGCCGGAAGTGAGGATGCCGATGCATTTGATTTCTGCCATGGTAATTACCGGTATAAGAGGTGTTATGATTCGAGTAGATGCTTTGAAGATGCAAAGTTAGCAATTTTGCGCCAAAAAAGCAAAATAAAAATTTTGGAGCAGGGAAAATGGGCTTCGGTGGCACGGCTGGTGGGCGAGCAAGAGCTCGAAGCGGGTGCAAAAAGGCTCCGCGGTGAAAGCGCGCGGTATGGCGGCACGGTGGGCGGGGTTGGACGAGAAAAGCCCCGCCGAAGGGTGGCGGGGCTTGAAGTATGAGGGAGGGTTGTGGATTAGAGTTTGGGACCGGCGGCCACGAGGGCTTTACCGGCTTCGTTAGTCTCGTATTTCTTGAAGTTTTTGATGAAGCGAGCGGCGAGGTCGGCGGCTTTGGCGTTCCATTCGTCGGCGGAGGCGTAGGTGTCGCGGGGGTCGAGGATGGCGGGGTCAACGCCGGGGAGTGCGGTGGGCACGGTGAAGTTGAACACGGGGATTTGCTTGGTGGGAGCGGAGAGGATTGAGCCGTCGAGGATAGCATCGATGATGCCGCGGGTGTCGCGGATGGAGATGCGTTTGCCGGTGCCGTTCCAACCGGTGTTCACCAGGTAAGCCTTGGCGCCGGATTGTTCCATGCGCTTAACGAGTTCTTCAGCGTATTTGGTGGGGTGGAGTTCGAGGAATGCTTGGCCGAAGCAGGCGGAGAAGGTGGGAGTGGGTTCGGTGATGCCACGTTCGGTGCCGGCGAGCTTAGCGGTGAAGCCGCTGAGGAAGTAGTATTTGGTTTGTTCAGCGTCGAGGATTGAAACGGGGGGCAGCACGCCGAAAGCGTCGGCGGAGAGGAAGATTACGTTCTTGGCAGCGGGACCTGCGGAGATGGGGCGAACGATTTTTTCGATGTGTTCGATGGGGTAGCTTACGCGGGTGTTTTCGGTCACGCTCTTGTCGGCGAAGTCGATTTTGCCTTCGGCGTCAACGGTAACGTTTTCGAGCAGGGCGTTGCGACGGATAGCGTTGTAGATGTCGGGTTCGCTTTCTTTATCGAGGTTGATAACTTTAGCGTAGCAGCCGCCTTCGAAGTTGAATACGCCGTTGTCGTCCCAGCCGTGTTCGTCGTCGCCGATGAGCAGACGTTTGGGGTCGGTGGAGAGGGTAGTTTTGCCGGTGCCGGAGAGGCCGAAGAAGATGGCGGTGTTTTTGCCTTCGTAGTCGGTGTTGGCGGAGCAGTGCATCGAAGCGATGCCTTTGAGGGGGAGGTAGTAGTTCATCATGGAGAACATACCTTTCTTCATTTCGCCGCCGTACCAGGTGTTGATGATGACTTGTTCGCGGGAGGTGATGTTGAATACAACGGCGGTTTCGGAGTTGAGACCGAGTTCGGCGAAGTTGGTCAGACGAGCCTTCGAAGCGTTGTAAACGATGAAGTCGGGGGTGAAGTCGGCGAGGTCTTCAGCGGTGGGGCGGATGAACATGTTGGTCACGAAGTGAGCTTGCCAAGCTACTTCCATGATGAAGCGCACGGCCATGCGGGTGTCTTTGTTGGCGCCGCAGAAGCCGTCGACAACGAAGAGGCGTTTGCCGCTGAGTTCTTTGATAGCGAGTTCTTTGCAAGCGGCCCAAGCTTCGGCGCTGGCGGGTTTGTTGTCGTTTTTGTATTCTTCGGAAGTCCACCAAACGGTGTCCTTGGAGTTTTCATCCATTACGATGAATTTGTCTTTGGGGGAGCGGCCGGTGTAAACGCCGGTCATAACGTCGACGGTGTCGAGTTCGGTTTTGTAACCTTTTTCGAAGCCTTCGAGCGAGGGTTCGGTTTCGAGAGCGTAGAGTTCTTCGTAGGTGGGGTTGTAGATGATTTCGGTGGTGTCCGAGATGCCGTATTTAGCGAGGTCGGCGCGGATGCCGGCGATACGGGCTTTTTTAATTTCTTCCAGATTCATTTTGCTTTTAGAAAAAATATGATGTTATTATTGTTTTTTATCTTAGAAAAGTAGCAGAATGATAACGCTTGGCGAAGCCAAATTGTTTTCGAGTGCAAATTTACGAAATATTTTGGATATAGCGAAATAATTAAAGAAATTTTTCAGTATTTTTAATTATGGGGGTAGCTATCATAGCTATTTTAGCTATTTTAGCTATCTTGGCCGGGTTGGGCGAAGTGGGCGGCGATGGCGCGGGCGCGGGCGGGGCCCACGACGGCGGCGAGCTCGGCCTCGGTGGCGGCTTTGACGCGTTTGGCGCTGCGGAAGTGGCTCAGGAGGGCGGTGCGGGTGCGTTCGCCTACGCCGGGGATGGCGTCCAACTCGGAGGTGATGGCGGAAGCTGAACGGCGGTTGCGGTGGTGGGTGATACCGAAGCGGTGAGCCTCGTCGCGTAAATATTGCACAACACGCAGGGATTCGCTGTTTTTGTCGATGTATATGGGCACGGAGTCGCCGGGGAAGAAGATTTCTTCGAGGCGTTTTGCGATGCCTACCACGGCGATTTTGCCGCGCAGACCGATGGCGTCGAGGGCTTCGACGGCGGCGCTGAGTTGGCCTTTGCCGCCGTCGACCACGATAAGTTGGGGCAACTCCTGGCCCTCTTCCATCAGGCGGGTGTAGCGGCGGGTGAGGACCTCGCGCATGGAGGCGAAGTCGTCGGGGCCGACCACGGTTTTGATGTTGAAGTGGCGGTAGTCTTTCTTGCTGGGTTTGGCGTTGCGGAAGACCACGCACGATGCCACGGGGTTGGTGCCTTGGATGTTGGAGTTGTCGAAGCACTCTATGTGGGTGGGGAGTTCCGACAGGCGGAAGTCTTTCTGAATCTGTTCGAGGGTTTTGCGGATGCGTTGCTCGGGGTTGTGTTTGGCGATGTGTTTGAGGTCGTCGAGGCGGCGCTGGCGGGCGTTGCGCTGACTGACTTCGAGCAGGCGCATCTTGTCGCCGCGTTGGGGCGTAATGAATTCGATGTCGGGCATGTCGGTGTCGGGGGTGACGGCGGTGACCACGCGGCGGTATTGGAGGGCGAATTGCTGTGCGATTTCGGCCATGGCGTAGTCGAGGATTTGGCCGGCGGGCTCGTCCATGTTGCGGCGGTAATGGAGGGTGACGCTGCGCACCACGGTGCCGGCTCGCACGTGCATGTAGTTGACGTAGGCGTCGGCATCGTCGTCGGGGGCGTCGAGGCCGAAGACGTCGACGTCGCCCACGGTTTGGGAGATGATGACGCTGCGGGCGTGGTATTTTTCGAGCAGTTGGTAGCGTTCTTTCAGGGCTTGTGCTTCTTCGAATTTGAGTTCGGAGGCGAGGCGCGTCATCTCGGCGCGGAGGTAGTCGAGGATTTCGGCGGTGTCTCCGGCGAGGATTTTTTTGATATGGGCGATGTAGCTTTGGTAGGTTTCGGCGTCGACCAGCCCGGTGCAACAGCCTTGGCAACG
>JBJEKG010000072.1:0-3759 GCA_051878535.1 Muribaculaceae bacterium | reverse complement strand
TGTCCTTTTTCGACAAGTGTGTCATTTTCTCCACACAGCTTGTTGACAAAAGCATTCCGATGATGCAAGCTATAAATAGGTACAGATTTTTCATGTTACTTCAGCGGCAGGTCGGAGACAGTGATTCGCAGATGGTCGGATAATTCAATCACCTCATGGATGGGTTAGAAGTCGCAGCCGATGCGCACGGCGATGGCGCTGCAGGAATGCACCCAGGGCAGGATGTGGACGCCGAAGACGTCGAAGCGGGTGCGCTGAAGCACGTAGCCGAGCGACACGTTGAGCCGGTGGTGCTTCACCCCGATTGAGGGCGAGAAGTACAGGCCTTTCACGTCGTCGATTTCGAGGGCATAGCCGGTGCGAATGTCGATGAATGGCATTGCTTTGCCGGTGTTGAATTCGGCGCGGATGTCGCCAAACACCGGCAGGGACAGGCTGCTGGCGCAACCGGAGCAGTAGTAGTCGAGCGAAACGCCGGCGCCGACGAACAGGTTCGGGCAGATTTGGTAGCCGTGAACTGTGGCGAATTCCACGCGGTCAACGGCCCATTCGCCCACGCCCATCACCCAGGCGAAGTTGGCGAAGCCGCGGTAGCCGGGCTTGAGATCGGGTTGATGATATTCCACAGCGGGCGTTTTGCTGCGGCGAGTTGGCGGTGTGGTGGTTTGAGCGGTGGCTGAGAATGCTATGCCAACGGCAATAATTGCAAGGAGTGTGCGAATAAATTTCATAATCAAGTGATTTAGAGTGTGATAGTGAATGAGTCGGCATCGGCTGCGGCGGGGAAGGCGCGGCGGTATTTCTGAATCTGCTCCAAGCTGAGGGTGGCGATGAGCACTTCCACGCCGGGGATTTGGGCGAGGAAGGGTGGGGGAGTGGTGCCGGTGGCCGGTTGGCCTAAGTGATTGAAAATGAACGACTGGTGGTCGTAGACATCGTTGCCGACACGGCCGCAACGGTTGGCGCCCACCACGCAGGCTTGATTCTCGATGGCTCGGGCGATGAGCAGGTGTTGCCAAGCGTAAGAGCGCGACTGCGGCCAGTTGGCGGGCACCAACAGCAGGTCGTAATCATTGCCCACGTTGCGGCTCCATACCGGAAAGCGCAAATCGTAGCAGATAATCATGGAGATGTTCCACCCGCGGAAGCGCACGGTGCGGAAGGGCACAGTGCCGGCGGCGAACACGTTCTGCTCGCCACCGCGCGAGAACAGGTGGCGCTTGTCGTAGTACGTTTCTTCGCCCGAAGGTTCGATGAAGAAAGCGCGGTTGAAATGCTGATGCGCCACGCGGGCGGCGAACGATCCGGCGATGGCCATGTTGCGCTGCCGCGCCCACTGCGCGATGGTTTGGATGGTAGGCCCGGAGATGGTTTCGCTCATGGCAGCGGGGAAGTCGTCATCGTCGGCGCAGAAGCCGGTGGTGAACAGCTCGGGCAGCACCACCACGTCCACGTCATCGGGCAGCGAGAACACGGCCTGCCGCGCCAATTCGAGGTTGGCGGTGCGGTCGCCCGGCGCAATGTCCAGGGCTACCGCAGCCACTTTCAGTTCGTTAGCCATCAGCCTAACGATGCAATGAGTTTACGTTGGTCTTCGGGCACAGCCTCGTTCATCTGCTTTACGATGTCGGTGGCGGCGGTGGCGAAGTCCTCTTTGAGGCGGGCAAAGGCTGCACGGTAGTAAGCGCGGCGAGCGCGGGCGTATTCGCCGGGTTGGGCGAAGTCGCGCGGCACCTTGTCGAACGACACGCTCACGTGGCCGATAGCTTCGCTTTGCAAGGCGGCAATGTTGCACACGATGCGGTTCACGTCCTCGTCCTTAATGCCGGAGACGATGAATTGAGCCATGAGGATTTCGGCAGCCATTTGGCCGCAGACGTATTGGATGCGTTTTTTGATTTGACGTTTGTTTGCCATTGGGTTGGGTTATTTTGAGGTTAGTAATTTGCGGAAAGCTTGGTAGGAGGGGGCGATTTTGGCGGGCGGAAGTTGCCGGCCCATGAATCGGGTGAGCTGGAGTGGCAGTTCCACGGCGCGGCCGGTGATGGCGGTCATGGTGTCGAGACTCTTGGCGGGGTGGGCGGTGGCCATGACCACGGTGATACCCGTTGTGGGACTTTGCGCGGCGGCTGCGAGGGCCACGGCGGTGTGCGGGTCGGCCTCGTAGCGCAGGTCGTTGTGAGCAGAGAGCACCATGTCGGCGATGAGGTCGTCAGAGATGGCGTATGCCTCAATATCGAGCTGCATGGCGGCCACGTTGCCGCCGTATAGAGCCAACACGCGGTGGATGTTGGTGGGGTAGCCGCAGTCCATGGCCGAGGCCAAGGTGTGGCGCGAGTTGGCGTTGACCTTGTCGAGGGTGATTTCGCCATAGAGCAGGCGCACGAAGTCGTCGTTGGCGTTGCAGCCGGCGATAATCTTGCCGATTGGCAGGCCCATGCGCTTGGCCATGATGGCCGACACCAAGTTCGACAGGTTGCCGCAGGGAATGGCCACGTTGAAGCCGTCGGCTTGGCGGTCGGCGGCTTTGAGTTGCGCGTAAGCCCAGAAGAAGGGGATGATTTGCGAAAGGATGCGCAGGATGTTCTGGGTGTTGGCGCAGGTCACCAAGGTCGACTTATCCAAGGTTGGGTCGGTGCAGGCTTGGTGCACCATCTTCTTGCACTGGGCGATGGTGCCCGACACCTCGATGGGGATGATGTTGCGGCCGATGGTGGCGAACTGTGCCGTTTGGAAGCGCGAGAGCGAACCGCGCGGGAAGAGAATGAGCGCATCTACGTTGTCGATGCCGGCAAAGGCGTTGGCGATGGCGCCGCCGGTGTTGCCGGTGGTGGCGGTGAGCACGCGGATATGGTCGGGACACTTGTCGCGCCAATGATGCAGCATCGCCGCCAAGAAGCGGGTGCTGATGTCCTTGAATGCCAAGGTGGGCCCGTGGAATAGCTCCAAGATGCCCAAATTGTCGGCGGGCATCACCAAGGGGATGGGAAAATTGAGCGTTTGGTCCACCACGGCCTTGACGGTGGTGGAGTTGAGGTCTTGGCCCAACAGGGTGTTGATTACCACGTAGGCCACCTCGTGGAGCGACATCTCTCCTATATTATTAAATAGCGCGCGCGGGATGAGCGGCAGGCTCTGGGGTAGGTACAACGAGCCGTCGGGAGCAAAGCAGTGCAGGGCTGCTTGCCGCAGATCCACATCCGATGAGCCGCTTGTACTGATAAATCTCATGTTGCGAAGATAGATTTTTTGCAAAGTTACGATTAATAAACTTAAATTCCAACCGATTTGTTGAAAAAAAGTGCTCCAAAATCGGCCGAAGCGAAATTTTGTGGAAAAAAACCGATATTTCGTACAACAAACCAAAAAATGCTTGCAAACCCCGCGACCAAGTGCTAACTTTGCATCAGAAAACAAAAACAAACAAAAATCAAATAACAAATAAAAACTTACAACTATGGCAAAAGAAAACAAATCCTCAGACGTGAAAAAAGGTTTAGCAACCGGTGCAGGTGCAGCAATTGGCGCAGCCGCAGGTTCATTTGTTGGCGCAAATGCAGCATCTCCTTCATCCGAAGTTGAAGTGGAAAATCCGCAAGTAGAGCCTCAGCTCGAGTCTCAACCTCAGTCGCAATCTCAACCTCAGCGAACCCATACCCAAACCTCGAGCAACGATGCCCACCAACCCCAACCTCAGCCGGAACCCCAACCTCAACCTGAACCCCAACCTCAACCTGAACCCCAACCTCAACCGGAACC
>JBJEKG010000071.1:0-3795 GCA_051878535.1 Muribaculaceae bacterium | reverse complement strand
TGTGACCCTCAACGGTTTTCAAGACCGCCGCAATCGACCACTCTGCCATCTCTCCTCGGTGGTTTGCGAGTGCAAAGTTAGCACTTTTTTTTCATTCCCGCAATACCTAACCTAATTTTTTTATTCAGCAGCTTCAGCGGCTTCGCCGTCTTCCTCTTTCTCAGGGAGGAAGTCGGTGATGCCCGCGCCGATGAGGATGTTGTACCAGCTGAACAGCTTGCGGATGTCGGTGGTGTACACGCGGTCTTGGTCGAAGTTGGGCAGGATAGTGCCGAAGTAGGCGCGCAGGTCGGCATCGTTGTAGGCTTTAACGTCGACTGCCTTGCCCTCGGTGGCGGCTTTCACCTTGTCGAGCACTTCGCCCAACGGCATGTCCTCTTCGGTGGTGTAAATGGCCACGTCGGCCAGTGAAATTACTTTGTCGTGGGCGTAGGCCGGGGTGCGACGGCCGGTGGCAAGCGCTTCTACGATGAGCATGTTGCGACCTTGACTTACGAGCTTATACAAACCGGGTTTTCCGGCGATGGATACGATTTTACGAATCATTGTTTTGGGTTATTTTTAAATTTGAGTGCAAATTTACGAAAATATTATGGGAAAATATACTTAAAAATTCGTAACTTTGCATTTCGAAGCGATTTTTTTAAGTTATGCTATTATTTTTAGGACGAATCATACAACTTTTACTGTCGCCCGAGCACGGTTGGGAGGACATCTCCGCCGCCGGTGAGCGGGCGGAGGATATACAGCGCCGTCGCTACCTGCCGCTGGTGTGCGTGGTCGCGCTGTCGCAATTAGTGCGGCTGTTTTATGAGCCGCAACTCGGTGTGTTCTCCGCCTTGGCCGCCGTTGTGGCCGTGGGCGGTGCCTACCTCGCATCGCTGTTCATCGCCAAGATGGTGATGGCCTACACCATTCGTCTGTGGGTCGACGAGGCTGCCGACGTGGAACGAATCCACGTGGTGGTGCTCTACACATTGGGCATCACCGCGTTCTACCGCTTAATCTACAACCTCATTCCCACCCCGATGATGCTACTCAAGCTGCTGCCGTTGCTCTCGCTGTTGGTAATCCTGCGCGCCACCGACTTCTTGGGCGTGAGCCCCGACAAAGGCCTGCGCCTCATCGGCCTCGGGTTTTTAGCCGTAATCGTGTTGCCCTACTGGATTACATGTTTATTTATGATGTTTATTTGATATGAAGACCAAGTTTAAAGAAATAAATATAAAGAACCGCCGTGCCACATTCGACTACACCATCACCGACACCTACACCGCCGGCATAGTGCTCACCGGCACGGAAATCAAATCGATTCGCTTAGGAAAAGCCTCGCTGGCCGACACCTTCTGCTATATCCACCAGGGCGAAGTGTGGGTGAAGAATATGTACGTGGCCGAGTACTTCTACGGCACCTACAACAACCACACCGAGCGCCGCGACCGCAAGCTGCTGCTACGCCGCAAAGAGATAGCACAGCTGCAGAAAGCGTGCATGGCCGCCGGATTCACCATCGTGCCGCTGCGCTTGTTCATCAGCGAAGGCGGCTACGCCAAGTTGGTCATCGGTGTAGCCCGCGGTAACAAGGAGTACGACAAACGCCAGAACATCAAAGACCGTGATGCCCGCCGCGAACTCGCCCGCGCCATGCAGCACTAACATTATTTATATAAGTAGAGCGGACTGACCCCCTCAAAAGAGTCAGTCCGCTCTGCGTATCCGTGCGGATGCTATTCAAAGATGTGTTTGAGCCGCGAGAAAATGTCGCTCTTGGTTTGCTCATTCGCCGTGATGTTCGACTGCTCGCGCAACGATTCAAACGCCTTGCGCTGCTCGCTGTTGAGCTTCTCGGGAATATAAACCATCACTTGCACCAATTGGTCGCCGCGCATCGAGCGATAGTTGGGATCGGGTAACCCCTTGCCGCGCATACGCAGAATCGAACCCGGTTGCGTGCCGGCATTGATAGTCAAGCGCACCGGACCATCGATGGTGGGCACTTCCACCGAGCCGCCCAACACGGCCGTGGGAATGTCTATCATCAAATGGTAGATGATATTGTTGCCATCGCGAGTGAGTTCCTTGTCCTTGACTTCGTTGATGACCACCAACAAATCGCCGCGCATACCGCCGAATTGCGGAGCGTTGCCCTTGCCGCGCAAACGCAAGACCATGCCGTCGGACACGCCGGCCGGGATGTCGAAAGCCACAGTCTCCTCGGTCTTCTCTACGCCCTGACCATAGCAGTGCGGACACTTGTCGGTAATCATCTTGCCGGTGCCGCCGCAAGTGGGACACGTCGTGGCCATCTGCATAAAGCCATGACGTTGCACCACGCGACCCGTGCCGTGACAGCGTTGACAAGTCTTCACCGAGTTGCTGTCCTTTGCGCCGGTGCCGCCGCACTGCGAGCAGGTGGCCATCACCGGAATGGTGACCTCCTTGTGAGCGCCTTGGGCAATCTCTTGCAATGTGAGCTTCACGCGGATGCGGATGTCGCCGCCCACACGTTGACTCGGACCGCCTCCGAAACCGCCTCCGAAAAAGCTGTCGAATTCAGAGCCGAAAGCGTGCCGCAGGATGTCGTTAATGTCGTTGATGCCGCCACCGAAACCACCGAAACCACCGAAGCCGCCGAAGCCGCCCATATCTTGACCCATTGCGTGGCCGAATTGGTCGTAACGAGCACGTTTGTCGGGGTTCGACAACACATCGTAAGCCTCGGCCGCTTCCTTAAACTTCTCCTCAGCTTCCTTGTCGCCGGGATTACGGTCGGGGTGATATTTCAGAGCGAGCTTACGATAAGCCTTCTTAAGCTCGTCGGCCGTGGCAGTCTTGGCCACGCCGAGCACTTCGTAATAATCGCGTTTTTGTGCCATAGTATTGCTAAATTATTGGCCGACAGCCACTTTGGCGTGGCGCAGCACTTTGTCGTTAATCATATAGCCGCGAGTAGTAGTGTCCACCACCTTGCCTTTAAGCTCGGGGGTGGGCGCGGGGATGGTGGCAATGGCGTCGTGGAGGTCGGCATCGAAGTCCTTGCCGGTGGATTCCATAGCAGTTACGCCGTTGTCGTTAAGGTGCTTAATCAACTTGTTGTAAATCAGCTCAAAGCCGGTGAGCATCGATTCGGCATCGCCGCTTTGACGAGCGGCGGCCAATCCGCGTTCGAAGTCGTCGACCACCGGAAGCACGCCCAACATCACGCGTTCAGCTGCATTCTTAATCAGCTCCTCACGTTCGCGAAGCGTGCGCTTGCGATAGTTGTCGAAGTCAGCGCGCAGAAACAGGTACTCCTTCTTCTGATTCTCCAATTCCGCGGTCAAGCGGTCGATTTGAGCCTGCAGCTCACTTTGCTCATCGATGATTTCCACCTCGGAATCAGCAACGGACTGTTCCGCAGTTTCTTGCACGGGGTTTTCAGCCGTCTCAGCGGCCTGCCCTTGGATTGTATCTTCGTTTTCTTGTATCATATTCTAAAATTTGGTTTTCAAAATTCGCCCATAGCAAAAAGTTTGCCAAAGGCCACCACAACGAAGCCTTTGAGCCGATTTTTTGCGAAAAAAGTCGATTATTGTGCGAAAGTGTCACAGTCGTCAAGCCCGGCCACCGCCGCGTGTGCCATTTTGGCAGTAGCAAACAGCCCGAACACCGCCGAACCGCTGCCACTCATCGCCGCGTACTGCGCCCCCATCGCGTAGAAGTGCGCAATCAATTCACCCACACGCGGTATGTGCGCAATCACCCCCGGTTCAAAGTCGTTGACCAACAGACCTTTCCACTGCTCAACCTCTCGAG
>JBJEKG010000070.1:0-19579 GCA_051878535.1 Muribaculaceae bacterium | reverse complement strand
CCACATCCGCCAAGCCCTCACCCTCGGCAAACCCATCTGCGGCATCTGCATGGGCAATCAACTATTAGCCAAAGCCGCCGGCGCCCGCACCTTCAAGCTTAAATACGGCCACCGCAGCCACAACCAGCCCGTGCGCCGCGTGGGCACCAACTTGTGCTACATCACCTCGCAAAACCACGGCTACGCTGTCGACAACGACTCCCTCCCCGCCGACTGGGAGCCCCTGTTTATCAACATGAACGACGGCACCAACGAAGGCATCCGCCACTGTTCGTTGCCCTACTTCTCCGCACAATTCCACCCCGAAGCATCCTCCGGTCCGCGCGACACCGAGTTCTTCTTCGACGAATTTACCTCCCTGCTCAAAAAATAATCACCACTGACCTCACATTATTATGAATAAAGACGAATCCATCAAAAAAGTACTTTTGTTAGGCAGCGGTGCCTTGAAAATCGGTGAAGCCGGCGAATTCGACTACTCCGGCGCCCAAGCCCTCAAAGCCATGAAGGAAGAGGGCATCACCACCGTGCTCATCAACCCCAACATTGCCACGGTGCAAACCTCCGAAGGTTTCGCCGACAAGATTTACTTCTTGCCGGTTACCCCCGACTTCGTCACTCGCGTCATCGAACGCGAGCGCCCCGACGGCATCCTATTGGCTTTCGGCGGCCAAACCGCGCTGAACTGCGGCGTGGAACTCTTCCGCGCCGGTGTTCTCGACCGATATAACGTGAAAGTGCTCGGCACTCCCGTGCGCGCCATCATCGACACCGAAGACCGCGAACTCTTCGTGGAAAAACTCGACCAAATCGACGTCAAAACCATCAAGAGCAGCGCCGCCAACGATGTGGAATCGGCTCTGCGCATCGCCAACGAGCTCGGTTACCCGGTAATCGTGCGCGCCGCCTACGCTCTCGGCGGCCTCGGCTCCGGCTTCTGCGACAACGATGCCGAACTTGCCCCGCTGGTGGAAAAAGCTCTCACCTTCTCGCCTCAGGTGCTCATCGAAAAGTCGCTAAAAGGCTGGAAGGAAGTGGAATACGAAGTGGTGCGCGACCGTTTCGACAACTGCATCACCGTCTGCAACATGGAGAACTTCGACCCATTAGGCATCCACACCGGCGAATCAATCGTGGTGGCTCCTTCGCAGACCCTCTCCAACGACGACTACCACAAACTCCGTTCGCTCGCCATCAAAATCATCCGCCACATCGGCATCGTGGGCGAGTGCAACGTGCAATATGCCTACGACCCCGCGTCGATGGACTACCGCGTCATCGAGGTCAACGCTCGCCTGTCGCGCTCCTCGGCGCTCGCATCCAAAGCCACCGGTTACCCCTTGGCCTTCGTGGCTGCCAAGTTGGGCTTGGGTTACGGTCTGTTTGACCTGCAAAACAGCGTAACTCGCTCTACTTCAGCCTTCTTCGAGCCGGCGCTCGACTATGTGGTGGTGAAAATCCCCCGCTGGGACCTCGGTAAATTCCACGGCGTGAACCGCGAAATCGGTTCGTCGATGAAATCCGTGGGCGAAGTCATGGCCATCGGCCGTACCTTCGAGGAAGCCTTCCAGAAAGGCCTGCGCATGATTGGCCAAGGCATGCACGGCTTCGTGGAAAACAAGGCCGCCAACGTGGCCGACCTCGACCGCGCCCTCACCGCGCCCACCGACAAGCGCGTGTTTGCCATCGCCGACGCTATGGCCGCCGGTTACACTGTGGACCGCATCCACGAACTCACCAAAATCGACCGATGGTTCCTCTTTAAGCTCCAAAACATCCTCAACACGGCTCGCGAGATGGAGCAGTACAACACTGTGGACGAACTGCCCGCCGCACTGCTTCGCTTGGCTAAGCAACAGGGTTTCAGCGACTTCCAAGTGGCTCGCAGCGTGCTCAAAGCCGCGATGACCGATTCCGAAAGCGCCCTGCTCACCGTGCGCGCTCGCCGCAAAGAGCTCGGCATTGTGCCCGTGGTGAAGCAAATCGACACCCTCGCCGCCGAGTACCCCGCCGCCACCAACTATCTATACCTTACTTATAATGGTTCGCAGAACGATGTGGACTACACCGGCGACCACCGCTCAATCATCGTGCTCGGCTCCGGCGCTTACCGCATCGGTTCGTCGGTGGAATTCGACTGGTGCTCGGTTAACGCGCTGATGACCGTCAAGCAGCAAGGCTACCGTTCGGTGATGATTAACTACAACCCCGAAACCGTGTCGACCGACTACGACATCTGCGACCGCCTCTACTTCGACGAACTCACCTTCGAGCGCGTGATGGACATCATCGACCTCGAAAATCCCCATGGCGTAATCCTCTCCGTGGGCGGCCAAATCCCCAACAACTTAGCCACTCGCCTCGACGCTCAGCACGTCAACATCCTCGGCACTACCGCCACCTCAATCGACAATGCCGAAGACCGCCACAAGTTCTCGGCCATGCTCGACCGCCTCGGCATCGACCAACCCCGTTGGCGCGAGCTTTCGAGCCTCGACGATATCAACCTCTTCATCGAAGAAGTGGGCTTCCCCGTGTTGGTGCGTCCCTCCTACGTGCTCTCCGGCGCGGCCATGAACGTTTGCTCCAATTCCGAAGAATTGGTGCGCTTCCTTGCCCTCGCAGCCAACGTGAGCAAGCAGCACCCGGTGGTGGTGACCGAATTCATCCAAGATGCCAAGGAAATCGAGATGGATGCGGTGGCCCAGAATGGCGAAATCAAGGCTTACGCCATCAGCGAACACATCGAATACGCCGGCGTACACTCCGGCGACGCCACCATCCAATTCCCGCCGCAAAAGCTCTACGTGGAGACCATGCGCCGCATCAAAAAGGTCAGTTCCACCATCGCCAAGGCTCTCAATATCTCCGGTCCGTTCAACATCCAATTCCTCGCCAA
Organism: Muribaculaceae bacterium; assembly: GCA_051878535.1. Lineage (GTDB taxonomy): Bacteria > Bacteroidota > Bacteroidia > Bacteroidales > Muribaculaceae > CAG-873. The sequence goes on along the minus strand of JBJEKG010000070.1, from coordinate 16,680 downwards.
GAACAACGACATCAAGGTCATCGAATGTAACCTGCGCGCCTCGCGTTCGTTCCCGTTCGTATCTAAGGTGCTGAAAATCAACTTCATCGACCTCGCCACACGCATCATGCTCGGCATCCACGTGGAGAAGCCGGCTAAGAGCGCGTTCGACCTCGACTACGTGGGCATCAAGGCATCGCAGTTCTCGTTCTCGCGTCTGCAAGGTGCCGACCCGGTGCTCGGTGTGGACATGGCCTCCACCGGCGAAGTAGGTTGCTTGGGCGAAACCACCTCCGAAGCCATCCTCAAGTCGCTGCTGTCGGTGGGTCACCGCATCCCCACCAAGGGTGTGATGCTCTCCTCCGGCACGGCCAAGCACAAAACCGCCATGCTCGACGCTGCCCGCCAGCTCGACCGCCGCGGCTATCGCCTCTACGCCACCGAAGGCACCCATCGCTTCCTCGCCGAGAACGGCGTGCAATCCACCCTCGTGTATAAGCCGTCCGAACCCGATAAGCATCCCCAAGCGCTCGAAATCCTTCATAATCATGAAGTTGACCTCGTGGTGAACATCCCGCGCGACCTCTCCACCGCCGAGCTAACCAACGGCTACAAGATTCGCCGTGCCGCCATCGACCTCAACATCCCGCTGCTCACCAACGCTCGCTTGGCCTCGGCCTTCATCGACGCGTTCACCACCCTCGCCGTCGACAAAGTTGACATCAAGGCGTGGGATGAGTACTAATTCATAATTCATAATTCATAATGCATAATGCATAATTCTTTTCTAATGCATAATTCAGAATGCAGAATGCATAATTTTGGATTCATTTTTAATTCATAATTCCTCATTTCTAATTCCTCATTCCTAATTGTATGAAAGCTCTCCGTTCGTTGTTGCTCTTCGCTTTGGTGATGTTCGCGGCGCAGGCGTTTGCCTACCGCTACGAGTATCGCACCGTCGAGGGCGACCCGCTGCAAACCAAAATCTATACTCTCCCCAACGGTTTGCAAATCTTCATGACTGAAAACCATGAGAAACCGCGTATTCAGACCTACATCGCCGTGCGCGTAGGCGGTAAAAACGACCCTGCCGAAACCACCGGCTTGGCTCACTACTTCGAACACCTTATGTTCAAGGGTACCAAGCAGTTCGGCACCTCCGACTATGCCGCTGAAGAGCCGCTGCTCAACCAAATCGAGCAGCTGTTTGAAGTTTATCGCGTCACCACCGACTCCGTTGCCCGCCGCGAAATCTACCGCCAAATCGACTCCATCAGCTATCAAGCCTCGCTCATCGCCATCCCCAACGAGTACGACAAGCTCATGGCCACCATCGGCGCCGACGGCACCAATGCCTACACCTCCTACGACGTGACTTGCTACGTGGAGGACATTCCCTCCAATCAAATCGAGAACTGGGCCCGCATCCAAGCCGACCGCTTTGAAAATCCCGTAATCCGCGGCTTCCACACCGAGTTGGAGACCATCTACGAGGAGAAGAACATGTCGCTCACCCGCGACAGCCGTAAGCTTATGGAACAGATGCTCGCCGCCCTCTTCCCCCACCACCCCTACGGTACCCAAACCATCCTCGGCACCCAGGAAGCGCTGAAGAATCCGTCGATTACCAACGTGCGCAACTACCACAAGCAATGGTACGTGCCCAACAATATGGCCATCTGCCTGTCGGGCGACTTCGACCCCGATTACATGGTCGACATGATTACCAAGTACTTCGGCCATCTGCAGCCCAATAACAACCTGCAACGTCTGCAAGTGGTGCAAGAAGATCCCATCACCGAGCCTATCTCGGTGGATGTCATCGGTTTGGAAAGCGAACAAGTGCGCCTATGCTGGCGTATTCCCGCGCCCACTCACCCCGACTTCGCCACCATCCAAGTAATTGACTATCTGCTCTCTAACCAAGGCGATTGCGGTTTGATTGATGTCAACCTCAACAACAGCCAGCGCGTATTGGGCGCCGGTTGCGGCGTGTTCGACCTCGCCGACCAAGGCTGCTTCCTGATGCTCGGCTATCCCAACCCCGGCCAAAGCCTCGACGAAGTGCGCGCTCTGCTGTTGGAACAAATGGATCTCATCCGCCGCGGCGAGTTCGATGAGAGCCTGCTCGCTTCAATCATCACCAACCAACGCCTCAGCTTCCAACGCAGCCTCGAGGACAACGACTCGCGCGCCAACTACTTCGTGGATGCCTTCGTCAACGGCGAAGACTGGGCCGATGCCGTGCAAGGTTTCACCGCCTTCGAGCGCGTGACCAAAGCCGACATCGTGCGCGTGGCCAACGAACTCTTCACCGACCAAAACTACGTGGTGCTCTACAAGCGCCAAGGCGTGGACGATTCCATCCAAAAGATGCCCAAGCCCGAATTGACTCCCGTGGCCCTCAACCGCGACATGCAGTCGGCATTCTTGACCGAAATTCAAAGCTCGGTGGTTGAACCCATCGAACCGGAATTTGTTGACCTCCAGAAGGATGTGACCGTGCTCCGCGCCAAGGCCGACATCCCGGTTTACTACTCCGTCAACACTCTCAACGACTATTCGAGCGTCACTTACGTGATTGATTACGGCTACGGCTACAACAAACAGCTCTACTACGCCGACGACCTGCTCGATTTCGCCTTCACTCCCACCATGACCGCCGACGAGCTCAAGCGTGCATTCTACGACCTCGGTTGCTCGTGGAGATACACCAACGGCCTCGAACGCTCCTACTTCGTAGTCAGCGGCTTGTCGGAGAACCTGCCCAAGGCCGTGGCACTGTTCGAAGACTTCATCGCCAACGCCACCGTCGACGACGAAACCTACGCAATGTTTGTGAACCAAATCGAGCAATCGCGCATCGATACCAAGGCCAATCAAAGCTCCAACTTCAGCGCCCTCTACCGCTATATGGCCTACGGCGACGCTTATGTCAACGCCACCGTCATCCCCGTCGACCAGCTCCGTGCCCTTTCGCCCAAGGTGCAACTCGATGCCATGCGTGCTCTGTTCACCATGAAGCAAACCGCCCTCTACTACGGCAACCAATCGCCCGAAGAGGTGGTTAACATGCTCAATACCAACCACTTTAAGGCTGATACATACGCCGACTGCCCCACTCAGTCTGCACTCCAATACCGCTCAACCGACGAGCCGGTGGTGTTCGTGGCTCCCTACGATGCCAACCAAATCTACATGCGCCTGTGGGCTAACCTCGGAGGCCGCTTCGACAGCGCAACCTGCGCCGTCAACACCCTCTACAACGAGTACTTCGGCGGCGGCATGAACTCCATCTGCTTCCAGGAAATGCGCGAGAGCCGCTCATTAGCTTACAGCGCCTGGGCCGTGGAATTCGCTCCCGACCTGCTGCGCGAACCGTATATGTACATGGCCAACATCGCCACCCAGAACGACAAGATGCGCGATGCCGTGGAAGCTTTCCACGAAATCATCTTCCAAATGCCGCAGTCGCAAGCCGCCTTCGACATCGCCAAGGAGAGCATCATTCAACGCACCCGCTCCGAACGCATTGTCCGCGACGACATCGCTTGGACCGGCTTCAAGAGCTCGTTGCTCAACCTGCCGCAGGAACAGCGCCAAATCGTGTATGAGGGCATCCAAAATATGACCCTCGCCGATGTGGTGGCCTACCAACAACAACTCGCCGGCCGCCTACACTTCAACTACTGCATCCTCGGCCGCATCGAAGACCTCGACATGGACTATCTCTCGACCCTCGGCCGCGTGGTAATCCTCACCCCCGAACAAATCTTCGGCTATTAAAAATGTTTAAATAACACGTAAAAGCGGCGAACCCACAAAGGCTCGCCGCTTTTCACGTACCACCGGTGGCTCTGCGGTCACTCACAAACGGCGCAGGCACACCGCTCTCGGCACGCGCACACCGCCCGCGGTCGGGGTCAGAGCTCCTGTGGTGCAATTGCGACGATAAACCTCCACAGAGTCAGTGTCGCGGCATGCCACCAGCACGTAGTCCTCGTCGCCGGCGAGCAGGAAGTTGCGCGGGTGCGTGCCAGTTGGCGTGAACCCACAGTTGGACAGCCGCCCGGTCTCGTCCACGGCGAAGCAGCGGATGCCGTCGCCGCGGCGGCGCGTGGAGCCGTAGAGAAAGCGTCCGTCGGCGCTCAGGTGCAGGTCGCCAGCAGCGCGTTCATCGAGCGAATCGCACACCACCGACTGCACCTGTCGCAGGCCGCTGTCGGTGCGCTCCAACACGGCCACGCGTCCGCTCAACTCACCCAGCACATACACTCGTTCGCCCCTCTCGGCCACCATGCGCGGCCCGAAGCCCGGCTCAAGGGTGATGATATTGCAAAGAGCTACAGCCGTGTCGCTCACCGAGTATTCGTACAGGCGGTCGGCGCCCAAATCGGCTGCATAAAGTCGGCGGCCATCGTTGCTGAGCACCGCACAGTGCACGTGCGACGATGCCTGCCGCCGTGCATCCGGTCCGCAGCCCTCGAAGCGGTCGCGCCGCGTGCAGCCAAGCAGCCGTCCGCTTTCATCCATCTCGAAAAACGACAACGAGCCGCCGCTGTAGTCGGCAGTGACCACTTGACGGCCCACCACGGTCGCGTAGCATGGGTCGGCGCCGTCCGCCGGAACGAAATCGCAACGTCCGAAGCGCCCGGTGGCGGGGTCAACCTCAATGCTGTACACGCCCGACTGCTCGCCGTTCTCGCTGACCGCATAAATCATTCTACCGCCCTCGCCAACAGCAATATACGATGGGTTGACGGCCGCCACGGAGTCGATTACTTCCAGCCGGCCACCATCGAACCGCAGTGAGTATATACCATAACTGCCGCTGCCGGTGTATGTACCACACACCAACAATTCACTGCCGCGGTCACAGCCCGCCATGCCGCAGCTTACAGCCGCCATCGCGGCCCACAAAATCGTGTTCTTCATAATTATGTAACGCAATCCGCCACAAAAAATTTCATTCCGCCTGCCAATATTGCCACACTAATTCATAATTCTGCGTTCGTGCCCTCGCCGGGTAGAGATTTTGCCAGTCATTTTTTAGAAAGGATGTAATTAGCTGGTTTGTAGATGATTATGTGGAATATGGTGATTTTGGGCGAATTTTTTTGAAAAAAAGTTGGCGAAAAATTTGGTCAATTCAAAAATAATGCCTAACTTTGCATCGCTTTCCGCGAGAAAGGGCGCTTAGCTCAGCTGGTTTAGAGCATCTGCCTTACAAGCAGAGGGTCGGGGGTTCGAATCCCTCAGCGCCCACTTCCCGCCAAGCCTCACACGGCTTGGCGTTTTTTTTGCCCACGCGCGGGTGATGGGGCGCTTCCGCGCCGCTCGGCTTCCGCCTCGCCACAGAACCCCACCGCACACGGAGGCAATCCAGGGTGGGCCGCGGTGGGTTGTGTGCTGAGGCGGAAGCCGAAGTTTTTGGCGGAAATGTTTTGCGGGTGGAAATTTTTTTGTAACTTTGCGCGAACTATCTAATCTTTAAAAACTGAATGATGAATAAATTACGAATTTTGTTGGTGGCGAGCTTTGTGGCTGCGGCTTGGGCTGCGGCTGAGGCTTGCACCAGTTTGATTGTCACTAAGGGTGCGTCAACCGATGGGTCGAATATGATTACGTATGCGGCCGACAGCCATGTGTTGTATGGCGAATTGTACAACCAGCCGGCGGCTGACCACCAGGCCGGCGCCATGCGCGAAATTCGCGAGTGGGACACCAACAAGCACCTTGGCTACATCCCCGAAGTAGCTCACACCTACGCCACCATCGGTAATATGAACGAGCATGGTGTGACCATCGCCGAGAGCACTTGGGGCGGCCGCGAAGAGCTCGAAGGCTCCGGCTTGATTGACTACGGCTCGCTGATTTATGTGACACTGCAACGTGCACGCACCGCTCGCGAGGCTGTGGACATCATGACCTCGTTGGTGGCTGAATACGGCTACGCTTCGTCGGGCGAGACCTTCTCCATCGGCGATGCCGAGGAGGTGTGGATTATGGACCTTATCGGCAAGGGCTCGAAGGATAAAGGCGCTGTGTGGGTGGCTCGTCGTGTGCCCGACGGCTACATCAGCGGCCACGCCAACCAAGCGCGCATTCACAAGTTTCCTTTGAATGACCCCGAGACACTGTACTCACCCGACGTAATCACCTTCGCTCGCGAGCAGGGGTATTTCAACGGCAAGGACAAAGACTTCTCCTTCGCTATGGCTTACGCCGTGTGGGATTTTATGGAATACCGCGGCTGCGAAGGTCGCGTGTGGGCGTTCTACAATAAATTTATGGCGCCCGGCGAGGCCGACCGCTTCCTGCCGTGGATTAACGGCGGCAAGGGCGAACCGATGCCGCTGTGGGTGAAACCTGCCGCCAAAATTTCCGTCAACGACATGAAATGGATGATGCGCGACCACTTTGAAGGTACTCCCTTCGATATGACCAACGACATCGGCGCCGGCCCGTTCGACGTGCCCTACCGCTACCGCCCGATGGAGTACGAGGTGGATGGCCAAAAGTACTTCAACGAGCGCGCCATCGCCACCCAGCAAACCGGTTTCTCGTTCGTGTCGTCGATGAATGCCAACCGCCACGCTGCCATGCGCGGTGTGCTGTGGTTCGGCGTGGACGATGCCAACACCTGCGTGTACGTGCCGGTGTTCAACTCCACCTTGGAAGCGCCGCACGAATTGGCCGTGGGCAACGGCGACTTGCTCACCCTGTCGTGGGACGCAATGTTCTGGGTGAACAACTACGTTGCTAATCAGGCATATAACCGCTACTCGCTGATGATTCCCGACATCCGCCGCGTGCAGAAGGGCTTCGAGGAGCAGTTTGAACAAGTGGTTGACGCTTTGGCAGTGAACATCGCGCCCGAGGCCGAGTTTGCCGGCGTGCAGATGCTGTTGACACAGCTCACCAACCAAGCCGCTGCCGATGTAACCACTACCTACAAGCAACTCGGTGATTATCTGTTGGTTAAGTTCTTGGACGGCAACGTCAAGGCTGAAGATGCACCGGGCGAGTTCTCTCGCACGGCCGACGGCTACCCCGCCAAGCCCTCGTTCCCGGGTTACAACCAACGCTACTACGAATCGATTGCGAACTCGCCCGACGGCGAACGCCTTCGCGTGAAAGAATAATAATGTAGAGCAATGAAACCTCGCACCGCCGCAATACTGCTAATCTGCGTCACCGCAATAGCGATTGCGGCGGTGATGTATTTGCGCATCAGCGGCGAGCATCGTGCTGAGGCGGTGGCCATCGACCGGAATGTGTACACGGCGCGCGGCATCGACATCTCGGCACATAATGGCGAGGTGGATTTCGACAGCGTGGCCGCCGAAGGCGTTGACTTTGTGTACGTTAAGGCTTCGGAAGGGGCCACGTGGCGCGACAAACGCTTCGAGGCGAACTATGCCGGAGCGCGGGCGGCCGGATTGGCCGTGGGCGTGTACCATTTCTTCCGCTTCGATGTGGAGGGCTGGCGGCAGAGTGTGAACTTGCTGCGGGCGCTTAACCACCGGCCGGTGGACTTGCCGGTGGCGATTGATGTGGAGGAATGGGGCAACAGCACGGTGCTGTCGACCGAGGAGGTGGTGCAGAATCTGCGCTCGATGATTGAGTTGCTGCGTCAAGGCGGCTACCAAACCGTAATCTACACAAACAAAGGCGGTTACCACCGGTTTGTGCGCGGGCGGTTGGACGATGTGCCGCTGTGGATTTGCTCGTTCACCTCGCCGGCGATGGTTGAAAACGACCGCTGGACGTTCTGGCAGTACTCCCACTGCGGCCACGTGGCGGGTGTGCGCGGTGCGGTGGATTTGAACACATTCAACGTGCCGGCACAGGGCGCGTTCACCGAGTATCTAAGCAACAGCCCGGGCCGCGCGCGAGCGAAGTAGTCCACACTCACGAGCGGTGGAAGGTGAGGGTGGCAGGATTGAATGCCACGTTGTGGAAGAGGGTGGAGAGGATGCCGGAGGCGATGACCTCGGGCGTGGGACCGGTGTGGAGTTGGCCTTGGGCGATGGCCCAGATGTGGGTGGAGTAAGGGAGCGACGAGGTGATGTCGTGGATGGACATCAGGATGGTGGCGTGGCGCTCGCTGACCATTTTTGACAATAATTCGATGATGTCGAAACGGGCCGAGATGTCGAGGAAGGAGGTTGGCTCGTCGAGGATAATGAAGGGTGTTTGCTGAGCTAATGCGCGGGCTATCAGGGCTTTCTGGCGTTCGCCGTCGGAAAGCGAGGCCATGGGCGAGTGGGTTTTGTGGTCAAGACCCACGGCGTGGATGGCGTCGGCGATGATTTGGCGGTCACAGGCCGAGAGGCGGCCGAACACACCGCAGTGGGGGTGGCGGCCGATGGCCACGAGCTCGTCGACAGTGAGGCCACCGCCACCGGTGCGGGCGGTAAGCACCACGGAGATGAGCCGGGCGCGTTCGATGGCCGGCAGTTGGGCGATGTCGGTGCCGTCGATGGTGATGGAGCCGGCCACCGGCGGCTGAGCACCGATGATTGTGCGCAACAGAGTCGACTTGCCTGCGCCGTTGGGCCCGAGGAGCATGGTCAGGGCGGACGGCTGGAGTTCTGCATTGATGTCGGCGAGAACTGCACGATGGCCGTAGCCTACGGATAAGTGGTTGAGCGTGAGGTTCATATCAGTTGAAGTAGGCTATCGAACGGCGTTTGATGATGATGTAGAGGATGACCGGCACGCCGATGATGGGCGTGATGGCGTTGATGGGGATAATGCCCGCCGACCCGGGCACGGTGGAGAGAAATTGGCACAGGGCACCCGTGAGCGCGCCGAACAGTGCAGTGGCGGGCAGCAGCACGCGGTGATTCGACGATTGCAACGCTAAGCGGGCAATGTGCGGCACCACCAAACCTATGAAACCGATGGGTCCGCACCAGGCCGTGGCAGCGGCGGTGAGCATGCCCGAGATGATGAGCATGGCGAAGCGCAACCGGCGCAGGTTAACTCCCACAGAGGCAGCGTATTGCTCGCCCAAAAGCAGCGCGTTGAGCGGCTTGGCGTAGAGGAGAGAAAGAAGTGTGAATATTACAGTTGTAATCGCGAAATATGGCAGCGAGTCGAGGGTGACGGATGAGAACGAGCCGAGACCCCAGATGACGTAAGCGTGCACACCTTCGCGAGTAGCAAAGAAGTTGAGCAGGGAGATGGCCGACGACGACAGGTAGCCGAGTAAGATGCCCACAATCAGCAACATAACCGCCGAGCGCACCATGGCCGACATGGCCAAAAGCAGTGCAAGGATGGCGGCCGCGCCGATGATGGCGCCGCCGAGCACAGCGAGCTTGCCCCAAGCGCCGATGAGCGAGCCGCACAGCAACATCACGATGGCCACGCCGAGCGAAGCGCCGGTGGAGATGCCGAGGATTGACGGCCCGGCCAAGGGGTTGTCGAAGGTGGTTTGCATCAGCAATCCGGCCACCGACAGCGCCATGCCGCAAAGCACGGCGGCCAGGGCGGCCGGCAGGCGTGTTTCGAGGATGATGAATTGGTGGGCGGGGCGTGCGGCATCGCCTCCGGTGATGACCGAGAGAATGTCGGCGGCGGGGATGTGCACCGAGCCGGTAAACAGGCACAGGAAGAACAGCACCAACAGGGCGGTAGCCGCGGCAATGATTATGGACGAGGAACGGCGGTTCATGGCTTGATGGGCACAAAGAAATGGAGCGAGTCAGCGGCGATTTCGGGGTGGAAGATGGTGACGAAATCCGACAGGACGCGTTCGGGATGGAAGGCGATGTGGCGGAAGATGGTGCCGTCGGCGGAGTAGACGTGGTCGGGGAACGCTTTGAAGGCCACGGCGTGCGGCATCACCGCCAAGAGCGACGATTCCGAGTGCGTGGTGCCGTCCTTGATGAGCCAGAAGTCGGCATCGGCAGCGCGGTCGATTACGGCGGCCTCGTCCAAGGGCAACGAGCCGGCGTTGGGGTCGTCAGCCCAAGGATACACGGCGGCCGCGTCAGCGAGCATGCGTGCCATGTAGGTGTTGCCGGCGGGGATGTACCACACGCCGTCGAAGGGTCGTTCTGTGATGACCGTGGGGCGCGAATCGGTGCGCGCGGCAGCGGTTTTGAGCTCCGTATATCGCTGAGCGACAGCGGCAAAGGTGGAATCAGCCTGCGCCCGGCAGCCGTAGAGGCGGCCTAAGAGTTTGAGCCATTCGGCACGGCCTAAGGGGGTAGGTTCGAGGTAGTCGGCCATGAAGATGAGCGGAATGTTGGCACGCTCCACGCCGCCGAGGCTGGCGCCCTCGATGGGCGAGAGGAGTATGGCGTCGGCTTCGAGGTCGATGATTTGCTCGAGCGACGGGGCCATCGACGAACCGATGGAGCCGATTGTGCCGGAGGCGATGCGCGGGTAGATGGGGTCGTCGATCGAGAAGTACTGCGGGTCGGCCACCGCGATGATGGCGCCGGCGGCATTGAGCTCGCACAGCGGGGTGGTGTGGACGGTGGAGTAGACAATCGACCGCTGCAGGGGCACGGTCAAGGTGGTGAGGCCGTCAGGTACCGCTGGAGCGGTGCCGCGTTCAACCAGAGCATAACTCCATGCCGGCCGGGCGGTGTCGGAGGGCATGTAGATGTCCACGCGAGTGTAGCCGTCGGCCGCATGGATGCGCAGCAGCGAAGCATGCGCGATGATGGAATCACCCTCGGCCACAGCGGCCGAATCCGCGCCGCGCGAACAGCCCGCGAGCGCCAGCAGCGCCAATATACAAGTAAGAATAGCTTTCATGCAAAAAATTAGCACAAAGAGATTGGTTGCATACCGGATATGTCGAGCTTCAGATTTAGTCCGAGGGCAGTAAATACTCTGCGAAGGGTTGAAAGGCGAAGATTTACGCCTTTTTCGATGCTGCAGATACGAGAGCGCTGAACGCCAATGCGCTGGCCGAGTTGCTCTTGAGTAAGATTTTGCGATTGACGAGCATTACGGATGGCCAGGCCGATAAGGTAGTCTTCAACCTCGGCATCAAAAGCATCGCGTTGAGGTGTGCCCTGTTGCCCGAGGGTGAGGTCAAGGGCTTCTTCTTGCGAGTATATTTCAAACGGTTGCATAATATTCATTATTTAGTTTGTTGATAATAAAGTTTCATCAATGATTCAGCTTTTTCAATTTCTTTAGGCGGTGTTTTCTGGTCTTTTTTAACGAAACCGTGAGTGCAAATAATTAGCGCTTTGGAGTTTGAATCCCAGAAAGCCAATAGGCGGTAGGCCATACCTTGGTATTTAGTACGAAACTCCCAAATATTTGGGTTTAACTTTTTAAGCAGCTCATTATCAATTTCATATTGAGCCTTGGTGATATTAAACTGGATCTTTGATCGAACTTTAATATCAAGTGAATTGATAAAGTCAATAGCTGCTTTAAGAAATTTTATTTCGAAGCGTTTTTTGGGCGGCATTGGAGAATTTTTTTGCAAAGTTAGTAAATTGTTTTTATATAACAAAACAAAGCAGGCGATTTTTTTTGGTGAATTTGCGAGATGGGCAAGAGGTGTGGGCGAGCAAGAGCTCGAAGCGGGTGCAAAAAGGCTTCGCTAAAGCTCAGAGCCGATACAAAAAAGCGGGCGGCACAGCGGGGGCGGTGATTGCCGGGTGCCGGGTGTGCGGGCGGAGCCTTTTTGCATTTGCTTCGAGCTCTTGCTCGGCTTAGCGGCGGGGGAGGAGGGGGCCGTTGGGGGTGAGGGTGATGGAGGAGGAGGACGGGGCGGGGAGGCGGCGGCCGTCGGGGGCGTAGTAGATGGCGGGCGCGGCGGGTTGGTCGGCCTCGGGGTCGGTGATGGAGTTCACTTGGGAGAGGTCGATGATGATGTCGGCGGAGGGGATGCGCAACCAGGTGTCGGAGCCGAGGGTCATGGCGCCGATGCGCACGGCGGCGGATTCGGGGAAGGAGATGAGGCGGTTGGTCATGATGCCGGCGCGCAGGGAGGCGGCGATGAAGGTCTTGTCGCGACCGTTGGCCAGGTCGATGGCGGCATCGGAGGTGATGCGGATGTCGCCGTAGTCTGCCAGGGTAATGCCCAAGGGCGATTCAAAAATGATGACGCAGTCGGGGTCGGAGGTGTCGAGGTATAGGTAGTCGGAGTGGTTGGCGTAGCCGCTGATGTGGCCGATGCCGGCGGATGACTGTGCCATGGGGTTGACTAAACGCAACAACCCGGGCGTGGCCACGCTTTCTTCCACGGCGCATTGAATGCGCACGGCGGGATTGCCCAAGAAGTCGGTGATGGAAGCCAGGCCGGTGACCGGGGTCCAGCCGTCGGCGTTGTCGGGGGTGTAGACGTGCTCTACGGCCACCGTTTTCAGTTGATTATCAGCATCATAGCCAAGAGCGACGATGTAGAGCCGTTGCGCGGGTGCGGCATCATCCGGCACGGGAATGTACGCGCCCTGCTGCCGTGGCAACTCGGTGGGATGCTCCTGCACGTAGGCGATTTGCTCGTCGGTATCGGACGAAGCGCACACGGCACCGATGACGCGGGCGATACCGTCGCCGGGCCAGGCAGCCACGATGGCGCGGCCGTCGTCGGTGAGGCACCACGAAGCGAGCGCCAATTCGAGCGAGTAGTCTGCGGCACCGGGCAGGCGCAGCACCAAGTCGACCTTCGGCGTGAAGCCCATGTCCAGCGCATCGAGCGAGGCAGTGGTAATCCACAGCGAGGCGGGCACGGCAGCGAAGGTGATGGAGCCGTTGGCGAGGGTGCCTCGGCGGCCATCGTAAGTCAGTTCGGGGAACATGCCCGCGGACTCCCAGTAGGTGTAGCTGTTGACGGTAAGCGGCTCGTTCTCGTAGACGAGGCCGGTGACCGAAGGCGGAATGATGACGTTGTCGGGGTCGGTGGCATCGAAGACGATGAGCCCGTCGGCGCCGTCGTTGTCGAGGTAGTCGGCAAGGTAGTCGTAGTAGGGATTGGCCTCGCCGAATGGCGCTTTGACAGCGTAAATGGCCGGGTTGTCGGCATCTTGGAGGATGTCCACCGGCATTTGGTAAGCCTCCACCCCGAAGAAGGCCGGGAGGATGGCATCGCACAGCGTGCCTTGGCCAAGTGGTTGCCAATTATGGTTTTGCGCCGTCAGAAGCAGCGGCAGCATCGACAGAAGCAATGTAGAGCAGTGTTTTTTCATACCGTAGAAAGTAAGAACGAAAAATATGGAGCAAAAATACGAAATAAAAGTGAGAAAGCGCAAAAAAATTGGACAGAAAAACGAAATTTGTGGAAAAAAGCGGGGATTTCATAAAAAAAACGGCAAAAGTTTTGGTCAATAAGTTATTGTTGAGTAAATTTGCGAAAGAATTTAAAACTCACATTATAAAGACAGTATTATGAGATGTAAAAATTGCGGGTGGCCCAACAAACCGGGAGCCACCGTATGTTGCAAATGCAAAAGTAAGTTGGATAACGATGAAACCCAACTTAGCGATAATGTCGGCGAAGAGAGCAATGAAGCGCCGGCCTCTCCGGCTTTGGGGAATGCTACTGTGCAACAAAGCGAAGTAGATTCTGAAGCTAAGACCGTGTTGAACTTCGGCGTAGAAGCCCAAGGTGACACCGGTCTTGGAAAAACAGTGGTAGAACCGTTGATCAATCAGCCCGTTAGCTCCAATCAGCAGGTTCCGGCTGACAATTCGGAAGAAGGCTCGGCCACACGTCCGGAGCTTCGCTTCCCTGACGAATGTCCGCAGTGCCACTATCCGCTGCGTCCCAACACCCAGCGCTGCCCCAATTGCCAAGCAGTGATTTGGCCCATCGGCAGTGAGAATAACGAGCCGATTATACCGCCGACGTATGCTCCTCCGGCAGATTCGGCTCCGGTAGGCAGCACCGTGATGGTTAACCCGCACGATGTTAAGCCCAAAGCCGCCGATAACGAAATCTGTGGCACAGTGAATCCGTTTATGCAGCCCAAGGCTCAGCCCAAGCCCGAGTTCAGCTTGGAACTGATTGCCGGCCAAGGCGAAGTGCTGAGCGAAAAAGAACACAACTATGAAGGCGATGAAGTGGTGCTCAATCGCTCCAACACCGAGGCGACCAACAACACCATCACCAGCAAGGTGCAAGCTGTGGTGAAATTCGATGGCGAACACTGGACCATCGAGGACCGCTCGACCTTGATGACCACATACGTGCGCGCCGGACGTCCCATCGAAATCAACGACGGCGACATCATCCTCTTGGGCGACCGCCAATTCATTTTCCACGTAGATAAAGATAAATAACCCGCATAAAAAGACCATTCATCAATATGGCGGAAGCTAAAAAAGTACAATTAACGGTTGGCCACGTAGTTGACGGCCGTTATTACATAGAGCGCGTACTTGGTAGCGGTTCGTTTGGCGATGTATATTTGGTAAAAGACCAGTCGAACGGCACCTCGTTCGCCCTGAAAATGTTGCGCGCATGGAGCATGAGCGAAGAAATTCGCGATAACGTGGTGCGCCGCTTCCAGCTGGAGTATCAAATCGGCCAAATTCCTTCGGCATTCTTGGTGCAATCGCGCAGTTATGGCGAAGTGGAGGGCAATCCATACATCTTGATGGAATATTGCCCGGCCGGCGACTTGCTGCGCCAATCGAATAATGATTACAACTCCATCAACTTCAGTTTGGTGGCGATTAATGTGCTGTACGGCCTGATGGCACTGCACGAATCCGGTCGTGTGCACCGCGACCTCAAGCCGGAGAACGTGCTCATCAAGCCCAACGGCACCTACGCCCTGAGCGATTTCGGCATCGCCGGCGACCGCAATCACCAACTCACCAAGCGCAACTGGTTGGGCAAACCGAATCAAATCTTCGGCACCTATGCCTACATGCCGCCCGAGCAAGCCAAGCCCGAAGGCCAGGCCACCGTGTTGCCCACCACCGACATTTTCTCTTTCGGTGTGATGATGTACAAGCTGCTCACGCGCCAATTGCCTTTCGGCCCGCTTAAGAGCACCGAAGATTTGGTGGAATACCAAGAACGCGGACGCAAGGGCCAGTGGAATCGCTCCTTGTTGGAATCCATGCCCAACGGCTCGGCATGGAAGCCGCTGATTGAGGCTTGCCTGCAACCCAAATATAAGAACCGCGTGCAGACAGCCAAGGAGGTATTGAAAATGGTGCCGCGCGCCAAGGTGGTTGAAGAACGCCACGACTCTTCCGATTGGACCGCAACCGTGCTCGATGGCGCTACAATCATCGACACCGAACGCACCAAGCCCGCTTTCCAGAAAAAAATCGTGCGCGGCGTGCTACTGCGCGAAACCGAGGGCGAAGAAGCCGGAAAGGTATACTACCTCGACGATATGTTGGAAAAATTGGGCGGCAAGCGCCTGCGCTTGACCTTGGGCCGCATCGACAATGGCGTGCGCAACGACATCAACATCCTCGAAACCCGCACCACATACGTGTCGCGCTATCACTGCACCTTCGAAATCGACTACGACCGCGGCGAATGGGTGGTGCGCGACGGCCAATGGCAGCCCCATATCTCCAGCGGCTGGAAGTTCTCAACCAACGGCACATACGTCAACTCCTCCGAAGCCGGCCGCAACGGATTGATATTCCGTCCCGGCGACATTATCTCGGTGGGCGACGTGAAATTCCGCGCCGAAGGCTATTAATCATTATGAAAAATTAATAAACCATGGATACAGATATTAGAAACAGCGGAGCTTCGACCAACGTAATGGGCTCGGGCATCCGCAGCGTAATCAACCCCACCGGCAAATCATACTATGTGTTGGAACACCGTGCCACCAGCCGATTCCACCAAGCCGGTGAACAACAAAGAATCATCGTGGACAATGTGGTCATTGGCCGCGATTCGGCATGTCAAGTGCGATTCGACGACGACTTCAACACCGTCTCGCGCAAGCACGCTTCGATTGTGCGCGATGGCGACCGTTGGAAACTCGTGCCGCTGTCGTCGACCAACAGCACCTTCATCAACGGAGTGAAAGTGGTAGGCGAACAGTACCTCAATAGCGGCGACGAGATTCAGATTTCGGCCAACGGCCCCAAGCTGGTGTTCTCCATCCCCGGCAACGCCTCTCAACCCGGCGGCAACATGAGCGACTTGGGTCTCACCGCCCGCCTGCAGCTCTACAGCCAGCAAGCTCTCAAACCCTATCGCCGCGCCCTGATTGCCGGCGGCATCGCCCTGTTGCTGGCCATCGGCGGCCTGGTATGGGCAATAAAGGGTAACATGGATAATTCAGATAAAATCGATGACGTGATTGTGAAAGTCGATGAACAGATAAAGCGCCATGAGCAAATAATGGATTCCATGGCAAGGGAGATTGCCAAGGTGGATACAACTCTGTCAAAGGCAATTACAACCTTGGGCGAAACTTCCCGAATTGCTCAATCGGCTATGTCAACGGCTGTGGCAGCTCAGCAAGCAGCCGGTCCCGCTCCCGGAAAGTTTGAGGAGCTATCGAAGCATGTATACTATATCCAAGTCGTCATCGAATTGGGCGGCCAACAAATGTCGGTATGCTCCGGTACAGCCTTTATGCTCAAAGGCGGCAAACTTGTCACCGCTCGCCACTGCGTCGACTTAGGATACGCTACCTTGTCGCAGCTTCAAAACAACTCTTATCAAGCCACTTTGAATACCTTGGTAAACTATTACAAAGACCAAGTAAAAGTTACGGTATACGGCCT
>JBJEKG010000069.1:0-3799 GCA_051878535.1 Muribaculaceae bacterium | reverse complement strand
GTTAACACCCGCGAAATGTTCGCCAAAGCAATCAAAGGCGGCTACGCAGTGCCTGCTTTCAACTTCAACAACATGGAGCAACTGCAAGCTATCATCAAAGCTGCCGCCGAAGAAAAATCTCCCGTAATCCTGCAAGTGTCGAAAGGCGCTCGCAACTACGCTAACGCTACCCTGCTGCGCTACATGGCCCAAGGTGCTGTGGCTTACGCTAAAGAACTCGGCTGGGAACATCCCCAAATCGTGCTTCACCTCGACCACGGTGACTCCTTTGAACTCTGCAAGAGCTGCATCGACAGCGGCTTCTCCTCGGTGATGATCGACGGCTCTCACCTCCCCTACGAAGAAAACGTGGCCCTCACCAAACAAGTTGTGGACTACGCTCACCAATTCGACGTAACCGTTGAAGGCGAACTCGGCGTGCTCGCCGGCGTGGAAGATGAAGTTTCTTCCGACCACCACACCTACACCGACCCCGAAGAAGTAATCGACTTCGCCACCCGCACCGGTTGCGACTCCCTCGCTATCTCCATCGGCACCTCCCACGGCGCTTACAAGTTCACCCCCGCTCAATGCACTCGCAACGCCGAAGGTCACCTCGTGCCCCCTCCATTGGCTTTCGACGTGCTCGACGCCGTTATGGAAAAACTCCCCGGCTTCCCCATCGTGCTCCACGGTTCTTCCTCCGTACCCCAAGATGAAGTTGACACCATCAACAAATTCGGTGGCAAACTTCCCGACGCTATCGGTATCCCCGAAGAACAGCTCCGCAAAGCCGCTGCAAGCGCCGTGTGCAAAATCAACATCGACAGCGATAGCCGTTTAGCTATGACTGCCGCCATTCGTCGCGTCTTCGCTGAAAAGCCCGCCGAATTCGATCCCCGCAAATACCTCGGCCCGGCTCGCGACAACATGGAAAAACTCTACAAGCACAAAATCGAAAACGTGCTTGGTAGTGCCGGCAAAGCCGAATAACTCCCAATCACCACATTATAAAAAAGCGACCCTCGGGCCGCTTTTTTTATTTTATTCCGCCGCGCCCGCTCCCAATCAGGGGAGAGCCGGGGTGTGGTCTCCCCTTTTTTGTCACGGCTCTGAGCTTTAGCGAAGGCTAATCACTCAGCCTTCCGCCGGCTGGCGATTAGCACGTCGGCGAGGTTGTAGGCCGCGGTGGCGATGCCGGCGGTGGTGGCCGCTATCAGCACCCAGGTCAGGATTGTGGCCACGGGCAACTCGGCCGTGTATTTGAAAGTGTCGAGCATGGCGGTGACCATGTTGGCTATCGTGGGGAAGCAGATGCTCAAAAGGATGCCGGTGACCACGCCGCACAGGCCCGAGAAGGCCAAGGCGCGGCGCGAACGTTGCCGCTGCGCATCCAAGCGCGTGCGAATCATTTCCACGGCATCGAGCTTGATGTCAAGCCGCTGCATAAACTGTGCCGACGACGTTTGCCGCGGCTGGAAGTCGGCGAAAAGCTCACGTAGGGCGCGGTCGTCCGACTGCTGTTGTTCCAAGGAGTTATTATCGGTATTCATGATGCTGTCAGTAAGTGTTTTAGGTGAACGCGCCCGCGCGAGAGTTGCTGGCGCACGCTGTCTTCTGTTCCTTCCACAATTTGGGCGATTTCCTTCACGGCGTAGCCTTCGAGGTAGAAAAGCACCACAGCCGTGCGCTCTTTCTCGCTCAGGCGTGCCAAGGCATTGTAGAGGGCTTGGTATTGGAATGCGCTGTCGCTTTGCTGCGGTGCAACGGCGCAGTTGGCGGCATCGTCGATGGAGCCGGTGAGCCGCACCGACCGCCGGTAGCTTACAAAAGTGTTGAAGGCGATGCGACGAATCCACGCGGCAAACTTATCGTCATCGCGGAAACCGTCGCAACTGAGATATGCTTTGATGTAAGTTTCTTGCGCGAGGTCGTCGGCCAATGCAGCGTCACCGCAACATAGAGCCACCAAGAAGCGCCGGAGCGCTTCCTGGGTGGATTCTACGTAGGCTGTGAATTGCTTGCGGTCCATTATTCCTCGTCTTGGGCTTCGTTGTTAGCGACTTGTTTGCGTTGGTAGAAGAAGGTGACCAAGGCACCGATGCCTACAGCGAGCACTACGGTCGAGAGGAAGATCGCTACCATGAGGTCTTCAGAGGTGAAGTAGCCGAAGTAGCTGATGAGAAGTGAACCGATGATGCCACCCAAGCCGAGGAACGAGCAGATGGTGCCACGTTGCAGTCGTTTGTTGAGGATTTCCTTCTCGTTTTTGGGAGCCGGTTTGAACATATCGGCCAACTCCTTGGGGTCGACGGTGGGATTGTTCTTGATGGCTTCCATGATGATTTGAGCGCGGAGTTTGTCGGCATTCATTTTGCCGCGGGTGGTGAGCCACACAATCATTACGGGGAGGACAACGCATACCGAGATGGGAACGAGGATGTCTACTAATTCTTCCATAGTTATATGAGTTTTTGAGAGTTATTAATTCGGTTTGTTTTGAGTTCGTTTTTGAAACGTTTCACCCTATAAACGCATCCAAGCCGCCAAAGGTGACATCTCGCGACGAATTTTCTACAAATTTTGAAATTTTTACAAAGGTGTGCAAAATTATTGCACGCATAGCAAGGTAACTTTGCATCGTAATCAATTAAAACTCACAACTATGATAACAATTCGCCCCACAGACTATATTTACGTAAGTGCCAACGATTATTTTGGCCAAAGCACCGAATTTAGCGGCACCGGTTTCGGTTGCGTAGCCGACATCTTGCAACGGCTTCCGGCCTCAATAGGAATGACCACCGTAACCATCCGCAACGCCACTCGCGGCCTCACAGGCCGCGTGCCGGTATATCGCGCCGCCCACGCCTAACCTGCGGTTTACACCGGAATCATCAGCAGCGGCAGGTCGGCTTGGAAGAGCAGGCGGTGGGCCAAACCGGGGTTGAGCATGCGACTGAATGCGCTCTTGCGGCGGTTGGCTACTACCACCAAGTCGAACTGCTGACTGGTTTGGATGTTGGCCACCTCGTCGGCCGCGGTTTTGAGGTTGACGGGCTTCGAGGTAAAGGTGTAGCGGTCGAACTGCTTGCGGCAGTACTCGGTGAGCGCGTTGGCGCTGATTTCGCTGCTGCCAAAGCGGCGACGCGAGGTGATGCTGACGATGACCACGTGGGCTTTGGCTTGCGGGAAAATGCGATACAAGGCATCGAGCGCGAGCATGTCCTCCTGGTCCAAGTTGCTGAAGAACAGGATATTTGAGGGTGTGGTAAAGCGGTGGTCGCCTTCGGGAATAGTCAGCACCGGATAGCGGCACGAGTCGAGCACTTCGGCCGATACGCTGCCGATGAGTTCTTTTTCCTTGCGGGCTGCGCTGCGCGTGCCCATCACCAACATGAACGGCGACGTTTGCTTGGCATAGTCGAGGATGATTTCCTCGGGCACACCTTCGGAAATCTGTGTGGCGAAGCGCACCGGAGGGATGATGCCGTGCTTGATGTCAGCCTTGAAGCGGTCGGTCCACTGCTGCATGCTGCGCCGTGCGCCGGTGATAATCTCCTGCTCGATGGCCGATTCGCGAAACTCATAAGTGAGAGCGTTGGTGAGCTGGATGTTGTCGCTCAGATGCGGGCCGATGTATGAGTTGAGGAAAGTGATGGAGAGTTTGTGCGCGGCGGCAATGTCGGCGGCTGCTTGAGTGGCCACGTAAGCGTGCTCGGTGAAGTCGGTAGGCACCAAAATCCGTTGCTGGGTCTGCTCGGTGGTGTGCGTGGTGAAGATGTCGGGATTCTCGAGGATGCGCAGAGCCAAGCCGAGA
>JBJEKG010000068.1:0-3808 GCA_051878535.1 Muribaculaceae bacterium | reverse complement strand
AACATCGGTTTCTCCTACGACTGGAATCGCGAAATACGCACCTGCAATCCCGACTACTACAAGTGGACTCAATGGGCATTCATCCAAATGTTCCACCACTACTACAATACCGCCACCGCCAAGGCTGAACCTATTGCCGACTTGGTGAAGCACTTCGAAGCCCACGGCTCCGAAGGCATCACAGCGGCCGCCGGCAAGGAACTCACCTTCACCGCCGAGCAGTGGAAGGCCTTCAGCGAAAAAGAGCAGAGCGACGTGCTGATGAACTATCGCATCGCTTACCTTGGCAACACTATGGTGAACTGGTGTCCGGCTTTAGGCACCGTGTTGGCCAACGACGAAGTGAGCGAAGGTCTGTCGGTGCGCGGCGGCCACCCCGTGGAGCAAAAGCTCATGTACCAATGGTGCTTGCGCGTGTCGGCCTACGCCCAACGGCTGCTCGACGGTCTCGACCGCCTCGATTGGACCGATTCGCTCAAGGAAACCCAGCGCAACTGGATTGGCCGCAGCGAAGGCGCTGAAATGCGATTCAAAGTGGCCGACAGCGACGTGGAATTGGAAATCTTCACTACTCGCGCCGACACCATCTTCGGCGTCACCTTCATGGTGCTCGCGCCCGAAAGCATCTACGTG
Source organism: Muribaculaceae bacterium (assembly GCA_051878535.1). GTDB lineage: Bacteria > Bacteroidota > Bacteroidia > Bacteroidales > Muribaculaceae > CAG-873. The sequence goes on along the minus strand of JBJEKG010000068.1, from coordinate 3,175 downwards.
AACCAAGTCACCACCGAGGCGCAACGCCAAGCCGTGGCCGACTACATCGCCGAGGTGAAGAACAAAACCGAGCGCGAACGTATGATTGACAAGAAGGTGAGCGGCGTGTTCACCGGCGCTTACGCCATCAACCCGCTCTCGGGCAAGCAAATTCCCATTTACGTGAGCGACTACGTATTGGCCGGCTACGGCACCGGTGCCATCATGGCCGTGCCCGCTCACGACAGCCGCGACTACGCTTTCGCCCGCGCGTTCTCCCTGCCCATTATCCCGCTGATTGAAGGTGCCGACGTATCCACCGAGAGCTTCGACGCCAAAGAAGGCCGCATGATTAACAGCGAAGGCCCCGAACTCTGTCTCAACGGCCTCGAAGTGAAGGATGCCATCGCCAAAACCAAGCGCTTCATCGAGGAGAAAGGCCTCGGCCGAGTGAAGGTCAACTACCGCCTGCGCGATGCCATCTTCTCGCGCCAACGCTACTGGGGCGAGCCCTTCCCCGTATATTATAAGGACGGCATCCCTCACACCCTCACCGAAGACCAACTCCCCTTGCAGCTGCCCGAAATCGACGAGTATCGTCCCACCGAATCGGGCGAACCGCCTCTGGGCCGCGCCAAAAATTGGTGCACCGCCGAGGGTTATCCGCTCGAACTCAACACCATGCCCGGTTTCGCCGGCTCGTCGGCCTACTACCTGCGCTATATGGACCCGCACAACGACCAAGCGCTCGTGTCGGAAGAGGCTAACCAATACTGGCGCCAAGTAGACCTCTACATCGGCGGCACCGAACACGCCACCGGCCACCTTATCTACAGCCGCTTCTGGAACAAGTTCCTCTTCGACCTCGGCGCAGTGTGCGAAGACGAGCCGTTCAAAAAGCTCATCAACCAAGGCATGATTCAAGGTCGCACCAGTTTCGCCTACCGCATCAAGGACACCAACACCTTCGTCAGCTACAACCTCCGCAATCAATACGAAGTGGCTCCCATCCGCGTCGACATCAACTTGGTGCACAACGATGTGCTCGACATCGAAGGCTTCCGCCATTGGCGCCCCGACCTGAGCGATGCCGAATTCATCCTCGAAGACGGCAAGTACGTGTGCGGTTACGCTGTTGAAAAGATGTCGAAGTCGATGTTCAACGTGGTCAACCCCGACGACATTGTAGAACGCTACGGTGCCGATACGCTTCGCCTCTACGAAATGTTCCTCGGCCCCATCGAGCAATCCAAACCTTGGGACACCAACGGCATCGACGGCGTGAACCGCTTCATCAAGAAGATGTGGAACCTCTATTATAAAGGTGACCAACTGCTGGTGAACGATGCCGAACCCACCGCCGACAACCTCCGCACCATCCATACTCTCATCAAGAAGGTCACCTTCGACATCGAAAACTTCTCCTACAACACTTCGGTGTCGGCCTTCATGATTTGCGTAAACGAGTTGGCCAAGCAGAAATGCACCTCGCGCCAAGTGCTCGACATCCTGCCCGTGCTCATCGCCCCCTTCGCCCCCCACGTGGCCGAAGAACTCTGGCACGAAGCCCTCGGCCACACCACCACCGTGTGCGATGCTCCCTGGCCCAAGCACAACGAAGACTACCTCCGTTGCGCCAACGTCACCTACGCCATCTCCTTCAACGGCAAAGCGCGCTACAACCTCACCGTCGACGCCTCCACCACCCGCGAACAGATTGAGCAACTCGCCCTCAACGACCCCCAATCCGCCCGCTGGATGGAAGGCAAGACCGTGAAAAAAGTCATCGTCGTCCCCAACAAAATCGTCAACATCGTCATCGCCTAATCGGCGCCCGACCTCCAAATAGCCGAATGGTTAGCGAAATCTCACTAAAAAAGTAAGATTTCGCTAACCATTCTTATTATGATGTGCTTTATATGCCTAAGAGATTGCGCACCACCCACCATAGGCAGAACAGCACTATGTAAACGTATAATGTGTAGCGGTGAAACACCACCCGTCGCAACCGATTAAAGCGGCCGCCGTAATTATACCACTGCGCCAGCACAGCGCACAGCGCCATCGGTATGGAAATGATAAAGAAGTAATTATAGCTGAGCGCTTGCGCAAATTGGCCGTGCACCAAAGCAAACAATGCCCGTTGCATACCGCATGCCGGACATGAGGTGTGGGTGAGCATTCGCCATGGGCACTGAATAGGAAAGTGAACCGTGTTGGGGTCCACAAAGTAATAAAAGCAGACTATTCCGATGACTATCACCGGAAAAGCCACTGACATTATTTTGTCAACCTTACTCAATTAAATTATTAATCAATAACGGAATGGCACCATTCCAATAGAAAATAGCTAATCCAAATGCAATTATAGCCGAGTAGATGGTGAGATACTTGGCTGTATTGGAGGCTTTTAGGGCTCCTTGGTAGTCACCGGCTGCATAAAGTTTGTTGACCTTCGACGACTTGATTATGGCCACAATACCCAAGGGAAAAAATAGGAGCAGGGCAAGAATCGACAGCACCATACTATTTTTGGGACGCAACGGTGGAAAGCCTTGCTGATAAGGCGGTTGCACGCACGGCGGTATCTGCGGCGGCATACCTTGTGGGTACGGCGGGAAAGGCGGCGGCAATTCTTGCTTGTTTTGAGGAGAGTTCATACTTATTGGCTCTAATCGATTGATTCCCTTTTGTTTAAAAATCAATAAAGAAGAGAGGAATGCCCATAAGTAAGCGAAGGATAACATTAATGACTTGGATTACCACACCACTCACAGCCGAAATGATGACCCAGTTCTTGGCATCGTTCGAGGCTTTCAACGCGCCTTGGTAATCGCCACTATTATATCGGCTGTCAACATGAGAAGATTTGACGATGGCCACGATGCCTAAGGGCAGACAGCAAAATATGGTTACAAGAATCGACCACACCAAGTAGCTGTCGGGGCGCGGCGGCATCCAGCCCTGCGGATATTGCGGCTGGCCATATTGCTGTTGGCCGTACTGTTGGCCGTACTGCGGCGGCTGCGGATATTGCTGTTGGCCGTACTGCGGATTTTGAGGGTACTGCGGGTAACTCATAATATCTGATAATCAATGGGCTCTCTCCATTGCTTTGCGATTAGTAATCAAGGATGCGAGAGCGAAGCATCCTTGGTGATTAGTGGCCTTAGCCGATGCAAATTTAATAATAATT
>JBJEKG010000067.1:0-3838 GCA_051878535.1 Muribaculaceae bacterium | reverse complement strand
AATCACGAAGGCCGCATTAGCGCATCCACGTATAGCCCCGACTACGGCGGCATGTATTATTTCGCCTCCTCAGCCTCGCACCAACAAATCGACTGCTCCAGTTACATGGAGTTGGAAACAAGTAAATCAGTGGATGCTTCAGGCAAGATAATAGATATGACTCCGATTAAAAAGACCTCGCAGTATACGGATAAAAATGGCAACACTATTACCCTAATGGGCCTCACCCAGAACGGCCACCGCTACACCGGCATGCTCATCCGCCCGGTCTACGGCGGCCGAAACTGGAACTACAACCCCGAAAGCCGCAGCACCATACACATTACAGTTGAATAAGATGAACAAGCTGATTTACATAATATTAGGCATGCTATTAGCCGCCTGCTCCGACGAGCTGAATGTACCCACACCCGGCGGCGAAGCCCGCGACGGCATGGTGCTGCAGTTCGAAGCCGTGGTCATTGACCAACCGCAGGCTTCGCGCACACATACAGAGGACGTGGCCGACAACTACATCACTCGCGACTTCAAGGTGCGCGACTCTTTCGGCATGTTCATCATCGATGCCGACAGAAATTTCGTCACCGAAATCGATGGCCACAACGCCCTCAACATCCGAGTGACCACCCCCGACGGCAAAGCGTGGAACCTCAACTCCGACATCAAGGAAGTGGTGCACAAGTTAGGCTACAAATACGTGGCTTATTACCCTTATTCAGAAGACTTTAACTCCTGCGCCACCATTGCCGACATCAAAGCGAAGCTCACTGCGCCCGCTGCCGACCAAAGCGCCCAAGCGGCCATCGACTGGATGTACACCGAGCCAACCGCGCCCTCAATCAACGCCGTGACCACCCTGCGATTCATGCACCGTTACGCCAAAATCGACATCTACAACTCCTACACCCAAGACCACACCGGCCGCTGGGAATCAGCCTATCAATACACCAAGACCATCGACGACAACGGCGTGGAACATTACCGCTACATCCTCGACGCCGCCACACCGCAGACGTTCACCGTCAACGGCCGCTACTCCATCGGCAACGAGCTCACCGGCATCAAGAAGCTGAGCTACGACTTCGGCGACATCTCCATCGTCAACGGCCGCCACGCCATCGTCTACACCTACCGCATGGACGAGCGCTGCGCCATCGACCTCGGCCTGCCATCCGGCGTGCTGTGGAGCCCCATCAACCTCGGCGCCGAGACCGCAAGCTACATGACCCGGGCCGAAATCGCCGCCGCTACCAACACCATCGGCCGCCGCTTGGCATGGGGCGAACTCTTCGACAAGGACGTTTACAGCTACGACACCTACATCAACGACCCATACCAAAGCGGCACCTCAATCCTCCCCGCCGACATCTCCGAAACCGTCTACGATGCTGCTCGCCAATACTGGGGCGGCCACTGGACCCTCCCCACCGCCACCGACATCCAAGAATTTATCGACAACACCGAGATTGTCAGCACCGAAACCATCTACAGCACCGAATTAGCTCAGAACGTGAATAAAATCACTTTCCGCAGCAAAATCAACGGCAACACAATCACCATAGTTTCCAACGGCTACATCAACAATGCTTCCATAACACAACCGCTTTACCTCCACTATATGTCGGCATCCCGCTCCGGCACCAACTACTGCTCCACTTTGCACAACAACCCGACAATGCGCATCTACACGAACAATCGTTACATGGGCCTCGGTGTCCGCCCCGTGCTGAAAATGAGCCATATTTACAAGCCGGCCGAGAAATTGGACATCGTGGTGCGACATATCAACGACCTTGCCGTCGACTTGGGCATCATCAAGATCGTAGGCGGCGTAAAATATAAGTTACTCTGGAGCCCGTTCAACTACGGCGTCGACACCAAAATCGACGTAACTATGTTGAATCACAACACACTCAACGAAGACAATTTCATCGCCACATGCTACACCAAACCCGGCTCCCGTTTCGCCTGGGGCGACACCGTCGAACGCGCCGCCACCGAAAAATTCTCCTTCAAGGATTACTATAACAGCTATTTATACAACAAGACAGAATACAACAAGAACGGCACCTCGACATCATCGCGCGACCTCCTGCCCGAAGATGACATCGTTCAGCTACACTGGCCCTCAGGCTGGTACATACCCACAGCAGAGGACTACCAACTCCTTCTCCTAAACGTAAACATAACCTCGGAAACGATTGACGGCCACACATGGTTCAGACTGACCTCGAAGACCACCGGCAACTACATCATGATACCGGCCACCGCATACATTGATAGCAAGGTGAATGTAGAAACCTGGGGCTCATCTGCTTACCTGCAGAGCGCCACAATGGGCCCGAATAGCGGCACCGCAACTGAAAACGGTGAATCAATACCCAAACGCACCTGCTACGCATTAAGCATTAGCGTGAACTCGTCCGGAGGCATCTCCAGCTCAGTGCCCGGCACCGTCAGCCGCCCCACCGGCATCATGATCCGCCCCGTAAAATATGTTCCCGCAGATTAGCAGCAAAAGCCCCGGCCACACGGTCGGGGACTTTGCTAACTAACTAACCTTAAAAAATCATTTTAACTATGCAATATGTAATGAATATGTCAAAAACAGCCAATGTGATGAATATTTCTTTTCTCTTGCATAGATAAAGACTGCCTCTCGTCCAAAATCTATCACCCATCTATCATTTTTTTCAAAAAAAAATCATTTTCTTGCAAAAAATTTGTACCTTTGCACATCTATTCCGATTAATATGAAATATTTTACAATTGCACTTTGCATCCTTCTACTTTGTGCTTGCAGTGATTCCGGTGAGCCGGACTCGCGACCGAAGCAAGCGCAAACTACAATCATTTTCGACACCGACCTCATCAGCAGCACCGATGATTTAGTGGCGCTTTGTGCCCTTTACAAATATATGGACGAGGGTAAATGCAATGTTATCGGCATCGTGGTGGATCGCGAAGGCGAGGCCAACGCGGCCTGCGCCGACGTGTTCAACACTTTCTACGGCCATCCGGAAATTCCAATCGCCTTGGTTCGCAACGGCATAAAGAATCCCGATGTTTTTATTGATTACTCCGGGGTGGCCCATTGGCAAGACGACCGCGGCAACCAGCTATTCCGCCGCTCAATCGCCGACTACTCCGCTCTGCCCGATGGATATGAGCTCTACCGCTCGCTGCTCCAATCCGCTCCCGACAAGTCTGTCACCATTGTCTCCGTAGGCTTTTTAACAGCTCTGGCCCAACTGCTCACCTCGGATGGCGGCCAACAACTTGTGGTCGACAAGGTGAAAGCAATCTACATTATGGGCGGATGCTTTAACAGCGGCCTTCCGGACTACAATTTTGCCCAAGGCCCACAGTTCGCCCAAACCTTCTTCAAACTCTGGCCCGAGAGCACACCCATATACTTTTCCCCATCAGAAGTCGGCAACGGTATTTACTACAGCAAGCAGCAACTCCTCGACGATTTCGCCAACTCCGGTCTGCACCCACTCAAAGAAATTTATCAGCGATTCGATGAGGACAAAACCCAAATGATGTGGGATATGCTGCCGGTGATTCACGCCGTAGAGGGCGACCAATGGTTCAGCCTATCGCAATGGGGCTACGTGACCATCGACAGCGAAGGCAACACCTCTTTCACACCATCCTCCACCGGCAACTGCCGCTACCAGCTTCCCGGTGATCATGCATGGAATGTAGCCACCCTCAATAAGATCCGCGGCTTGATTATTCCCTAATATTGTTGTCCGCTAAACGTGAAGAAGCAGTTCAAACCCACTATAACTCAATGAGTTCAAACAAAAATGTCGCTTCCAAGCCCTCACGC
>JBJEKG010000066.1:0-3843 GCA_051878535.1 Muribaculaceae bacterium | reverse complement strand
ACCTCCGCCGCCGCGGCCCCCGCACCACCCTCCACCTCCACCGCTAACCCCTCCCTATCCAAGGTACGCCAAGCGGCGGTTGCAAGTATGTGCTTGCAGCCGCCGTTTGCTGTTAATATTAATTTTTGTTAAACGGCGTTATATTTGGGCGATTCGTTCGTTTTCTTTACAAATGGGAACAGAAAACGTCATCGAATCTTTTGCCCGGTTGCGCCTGCAACTTCACAGTGCAGCTTGTCGCCTCCTTCAGAATGAGATGGAGGCCGACGATGCGGTGCAGGACGCTGTGGTCAATCTGATGACCGCCAGGGACGCCACCGACAGCAAGGAAACACGCTTCCGCCTGTTCGCCATTCTCAAAAATGTATGTATTGATAAGTTGCGACGGCGCAAGCACACGGTCGATATCAGCGAATGTGCAACGATGGCCATCGAACCGGACTACGACGAAGTGGACCGCACACGCCAACTGTTACTGTCCGCCCTGCCACCACTCCAACGACGCATCTTCGAGCTCTCAACCTTCGAGGATATGGACTATTCGGAAATCGCCACCAAGTTGGACATGAGCATCGACGCCGTGAGAATGAACATGAGCCGCGCACGCCGCACCTTACGCCAAAAGTATAAACAATTACAACTATGAAGACAATTGAATCACTGACACTCAACGAATTAGAGCAGTTGGCACAAGCCTATATCGACTGCCGACTGACTCGCTTGGAGGAGAAAGAACTTGAGCTGGTATTAGCCTCAAGCCCGTTGTCTTCTCCAACTATCAACGAAGCCCGCGAGCAGATGGTGCTCACCTCCCTGATGGCCGAATCGCACTCACGCCGACGCCTCCTCAAGCGCCGCTTCATCCGCTTCGGCAGCATCGCTGCCTGCCTCGCCGCCCTAATCATCGGCGGCATGATGCTGATTGCCCCCACCGAGCCGCAAGTGTCCTACTACGTATGCATCAACGGCCAAGAACTCCACGGCGAAGCCGCCAAACGCTACGCCCTCGAAACCGAGCAACGCATGGAGCAGTGCCGCCAAGAACTGCTCAACCAAGCCTTAGCCATCGAAAAAGAAAACGAACGGATGTTAAACCACTAATACCCACTCAGTTATGAAGCGTTACCTAATACTTATATGCGGACTTATCATGGCGCTGAGTTGCTTTGCCGCACCGCCAGCACTTCAGTGCCTCACGCTATTCAGCCGCCAAGACATCCGCCAAAGCGGCCACAAAGTCGTCATCATCCAAAAGTCGGACAAGACCAGCTACTCCCTCACCGTGGCAAATGATGCCAAGCTCTGCGCCGAAATCAACACAATGATAGAAAACGACCGCAAAATGGCCGCCACAGTCATCGAAAGCTACGAAGACGGCAAACACAGCATAATCATCACCATCGACCACAACAACGCCGAGCTCAGTATCATCTACAATTCTCCGGCAGATGATTCGTGCGACCTATACATTACCGGCCCCAACGAAGCCTATAAATAGCAACCATTCCACAGCCAACTCATGAACCGAAACGTTATCACTCTCACACTCTTATTGCTCGTCTACTTCTCCGTAAAGGCTCAAATCACCGGCACCGTAAAAGATGCCGATAGCAACGAGCCGTTGGCCGGTGCAGTGGCCGGAGCCGTGCTCGACAGCGTGGTGGTGGATGCCGCCATAGCCGATGCCGACGGCCGCTTCGCATTGGCCAAAATCGACCCGGCCACATTCTCCGGCTACATCAACATCAGCTGCTTGGGTTATGCCGATGCCCGCCTCGCCCCACAGCAGCATATCGAAGCGCGGCTCACCGCCGAATCCACCGAGCTGCACGAGGTCTCCGTCACCTCGCAAGCGCTTCGCGTTCAATCCGGCAAGTTCATTTTCACGCCGGGCGCTATTACGCAGGCAGTGACCACAGCTTGGGACGTGTTTGCCTACACGCCGCTGCTATCAATCAGCCGCGGCGTGCTATCCATGGTGAGCAAAGACAACGTAATCATCTGGATAAATGGCAAACTGCCGGAAATATCTCAGGATGCCTTGGTGCAAATACTGAAGAACTTTCCGCCGGAGCAAATCGCTCGCATTGAGGTGATTACCAACGCCGGTTCGCGCTACGACCTCTCCACCGGCATCATCAACGTGGTGCTCAAGCGCGAGTTGGACGGCTACTATCTCAACGCCGACGCCACCGGCAATTGGAATCAAGAGCGAATCGATGGCAGCGGCTCGCTTTTGGGCTTCACATCCATCAACAATTACCGCATCTCGGCCTACGGCGGCTATATGCGTCAAAATGCGCTCTACCGTAGCGAAAACGAATACATCTTCCACACCGACAACACCTCCCGCCTCCAAACCACAGCCGACGAGAACTGCTTCGACTCTTACAACGCCGCGCTCACATTCTCCTGCAAGCCGTCCGAACACATCACCACCGGCGTGAGCGGACTCATCTCCGGCATGAAGTATAACTACAACCAAACCACCGACAGCCGTTCATACGATGCACTCGGAAATCCAACCGCCGGTCTGTCAACCTATTACGAACGCTTCAAGCCGTTCACCTCGCCCCACGCATCGTTCTCCGCCTTCTACATCCACTTCCTCAACGACGGAAAGTCAAACTTCGAGCTACGCGCATCGGCCAACCTCATCGACCGTCCCGAGAATACCGCCTATTACGAAGACGACCAACTGCAATACACCGAACAAACCAACTGCCGCTTCCGCTCCATCGGCTCGGTGGCCGAGTTCCAGAAATACTTCGCCAACGGCAGCTCGCTCACAAGCGGTTACATCTTCCACTACAGCTCTTATAAAGACCGCCAGCACTTAGTCACCGGCGAAGACCTCTTCGATTACAGCGATATCACCAACACCATCTACTCCGATTTCAGTCACCAATTCAGCCCCACCGTGTCGTTTATGGCCGGCGTGCGCGCTCAGTGGATGCACGCCATAGGACACCAGTTGGTCAACGACAGCCACTTCTCCAACGTCGACTTCGAACTAATTCCGAACATCAACCTCAGCTTCAACCTGCCCCACAATCAAACGCTCTCAATCGACTACAGCCACCACATCAACAGGCCCGACTACAGCTACCTCAACCCGCGCGTCATCCGCATCGACGACCACACATTCCAAACCGGCAACAGCAACCTGCGCAACAATCGCTCATGCGATTTATCAATCAACTACGCATTCCTGAAGTACTTCACCTTCTCAACCTTCGCCACTTACGACAGCGGTTTCTATCACGAGTTTAAGACCACCGACAGCCACGACAACGTGTGGATTTCCCGCATCAATGCCGGCAAAAGCTACAACATTTCTGCCGACCTGCGCGCCAAGATTCCACTATTCGACAACCGCCTGCTGATTTGCTTGCAAGGCGTGTACAGCTGGACCAAAAACGAGATGCCGGAAGAATTGGCCGACTACCGCCGCGTATCAAGCACCTTCCGCTGGTACCCCGACATCTACTGGACAATCTCCAAACGCCACGGCTGCTCGGCATCATTATCCTTCTACCCCGGCTCAACCACCCACTTGGTGGGCGAAACCTTCCACCGCGCATCCCAAATCTGGATGACGGTCAACAAAGAATTCGCCTTCGGCGGTAAAATCAGCCTCACCTACGGCACCTTCTTCTCCGATGGCAATCGCAAGACCTTCGACACCGACCAATTCTACTACAGCCTCCGCAGCAAAGGCTACAGCACCAACCTCTCGCTCTCATTCTCCTACACCCTCTACAAAGGCAGCCCCCGCCAAGCCATCCAACGCGACGACACCGGCGACAGCCGTTCCTTCACCACCCACTAACTCAACATTAG
>JBJEKG010000065.1:0-3870 GCA_051878535.1 Muribaculaceae bacterium | reverse complement strand
CCTCTTCGCCGTCATAACCGAGGTGTCACCCTCCTTCTCCACCCCCGAACCTGAAGAGCCTGTCTCGGAAGACGTGGATGAGGATATCCTTCAAGCTATGGAGAACTATTACGACAGTTTGGAACAAGCGGAGAAGTCAGCTCCGGCGCCTTCTTACCGCACTGTGCCGCGCAATCTCGACCTGCAAGTACAATTCGGCTTAGATACCCATTATTACTTTAGCGTAGATGAATGGAACTCACTCACCGACACTGTGAAGAAACAATTTCAAAAATCCGGTCTGGTTATAGATTATTGGGGACATACGTTCGTGGCCGACCTTCATAAATACGAATCAGGTAAACGCGAATTTTCATGGGATGAAGCCATAAAAATCGCTGCTCGACAATCTGCCGGATGGCATTTGCCAAGCGGAGCTCAAGCGCAGGCTTTAGCTATCCAATACAAGGACGTATGCAGTGCAATCAAGGCTTTTGGCGGTGATGATAATCCCGCGTTATGGTATTGGACCGCCGACAAATTTGATGAATCATCTGCATGTACTTATAGCCTTTACGATGGGCGGGTAGGGCATACCTATACCTTCGATAGCGGTCGAATCCGCTTCATCCGCCGCCTAAAATGTACCGACCTATACTTCGATATAAGGAGCGGAGAATAATTCATTTTACCAACCATTCGTTAAGACTTTGAACTTTCGAAAGACTATTTCTTTTTTCTTTCAATTTTTTATTATAATTTTTGGTGGTTTGCGCGAAAATTGCTATCTTTGCGATGGTTTTGAAAAACATTGAATAATCTATATAAAACAACCTCATAACTGATATGGACAACAAAAATCAAGAACTCTTGGAGCAGGTGCGCGCCAAAGCCCAACAGTGGCTCGCTCCTTGCTACGACGCTGAAACTCGCGCTCAAGTGGAAGCTCTGCTCAATGCTGAAGATTCCACCGAACTGGTTGAGTGCTTCTATAAAGACCTCGAATTCGGCACCGGCGGCCTCCGCGGCATCATGGGCCCGGGTTCGAATCGCATGAACATCTACACCGTTGGCGCTGCCACCCAAGGCTTTGCAAACTATCTCAAGGAAGCGTTCAAGGACCGCGACCAAATCTCCGTGGCCGTCGGTCACGACGTGCGCAACAACTCCCGCAAATTCGCCGAAGTGGTTGCCGCCGTGTTCTCCGCCAACGGCATCAAGGTGTATCTGTTCGACTCCTTCCGTCCTACTCCCGAACTCTCCTTTGCCATCCGCTACTTCGGATGCCAAAGCGGCGTGAACATCACCGCTTCGCACAACCCCAAGGAATACAATGGCTACAAGGCTTACTGGGAAGACGGCGCGCAAATCATTGCGCCTCATGATGTTAACATCATCGACAACGTAAACCGCATCCACTCGGTCGAAGAAATCAAATTCGATGCCAACCCCGACCTCATCCAAATCGTGGGCAAAGAAGTCGATGATGCTTTCCTCTCTGAAATCAAGAAACTGCAACTCGACCCCGAAGTATGCGCTCGCCAAAAGGACCTCAAGATTGTCTACACCCCGATTCACGGCACCGGCGTTGACCTCATCCCCGCTTCGCTGCGCAACTACGGCTTCGAAAACATTATCCACGTGCCCGAACAAGACGTGCCCAGCGGCGACTTCCCCACTGTGGAATCTCCCAACCCCGAAGTGCCTTCCGCTATGGCTATGGCCATCGCCAAGGCTAAGGAAGTAAATGCCGACATCGTAATGGCTTCCGACCCCGACGCCGACCGCATCGGATGCGTAATCCGCGACAACTCCGGCGAATACGTGCTCATCAACGGCAACCAAATCGTGATGATTCTGCTCAACTACATCATGCAGCGAAATCGCGAGCTCGGCCGCCTCAAAGGCAACGAATTCATCGTTAAGACCATTGTGACCACCGAAACCATCAAGCACATCGCCGAGAACAACAACATCAAGATGTACGACTGCTACACCGGCTTCAAGTGGATTGCATCGGTAATCCGCGACCTCGAAGGCAAGGAACGCTACATCGGCGGTGGTGAAGAAAGCTATGGCTTCCTCGCTGAAGATTTCGCTCGCGACAAAGACGCTGTGTCGGCCGTTTCGCTGATGGCTGAAGTGTGCGCTTGGGCTAAAGACCGCGGCCTCGACTTCAACCAAATGCTCTTAGACATCTACATGCAAAACGGCTTCTCCCGCGAAGAAGGCATCTCCGTGGTGCGCAAAGGTCGCACCGGCGCCCAAGAAATCGCCCAAATGATGGCCGACTTCCGCGCCACTCCGCCCACCTCGCTCGGCGGCAGCAAAGTCACCTGCGTGAAGGACTACCAAACCCTCAAAGCCACCTGCGCTTGCGGCAAGGTTGAAGACCTCGACTTCCCCTGCACCTCCAACGTTCTCCAATTCTTCACCGAAGACGGTTCGAAAGTTTCGGTTCGCCCCTCCGGCACCGAGCCCAAAATCAAATTCTACGTGGAAGTGCACCTGCCCATGGCCTCCAAGGACCAATACGAAAGCTGCATCGAAGCCGCCAAGGCCAAAATCGATGCAATCAAGCATGACCTCGGCATCTAATGATTGAATTACCAACAGATTAACTTACCCTCCAATGCGTCGCTAAGCCTCTTTGCAGGCCAATGCGGCGCATTGTAATTGTGATTATGATTGAGCAACGCATCCTCTACGAAGACAACCACATTATTATATTTAATAAGCTCCCGGGCGAGATAGTGCAAGGCGACAAGACCGGCGACGAGCCATTGGTCGAAACCCTCAAGCAATTCATCAAGCAGCGCGATGCCAAACCCGGTGCCGTGTTCCTTGGTGTGGTGCATCGCCTCGACCGACCCGTGGGCGGTGTGGTCATCTTCGCCAAGACCTCTAAAGCCTTGGCGCGGCTCAACGAAATGTTACGTCTCGGTCAGATTCACAAAACCTATTGGGCACTCTCGCGTGGCTTGCCGCAGCAACCTGTTGGCGAGCTTACGCATTACATCACCACAGTGGAGCGCATCAATAAGTCCACTGCCCATCTCCGCCCCAAGTCCGGCGCGAAGGAAGCTCGTTTGCGCTACCGCCTGCTTGCCCGCGGTGAGAACTTCAACCTGTTGGAAATCAACTTGCTAACCGGCCGCAAGCACCAAATCCGCGTGCAACTCAGCGCCATCGGTTGTCCCATCCGTGGCGACCTGAAGTACGGCGACAAACGCTCCAATCCCGACGGCTCCATCTCCCTGTTGGCGCGCCATATCGAGTTCGAGCATCCGGTGAAACACATACCCATCAGCGTCACCGCGCCCGTGCCTGACGAACGCCTCTGGCAGGAGCTTGCCCTCGCCGCTGAACAATCTCAAACACCCTCTACCAATGACTAAACAAGACCTCCGAATAGTATTCCTTGGCACTCCCGACTTCGCCGTGGAGAGCCTCAACCGCTTGGTCGAAGGCGGCTACAACGTGGTGGGCGTAATCACCATGCCCGACAAACCCGCCGGCCGCGGCCACCATTTGCTGCAGTCGGCCGTGAAACAATACGCTGTGTCTCACGACCTTAAATTGATGCAACCGGTGAGCCTGCGCGACCCTGAATTCCTCGACGCACTCCGTTCGCTCCATGCCGACCTGTTCATCGTAATCGCCTTCCGCATGCTTCCGCGCGAAGTGTGGCAGATGCCGCCGTTGGGCACGTTCAACCTCCACGCTTCCTTGCTGCCGCGCTACCGCGGCGCTGCGCCCATCAACCGTGCCGTGATGAATGGCGACACCGAAACCGGCGTCACCACCTTCATGCTCAAGCACGAAATCGACACCGGCGACATCCTACAGCAGCAAAGCATTCAAATCTCTGATGATGAGAATGTTGGCTCC
>JBJEKG010000064.1:0-3903 GCA_051878535.1 Muribaculaceae bacterium | reverse complement strand
CCCTTCGTTTCGTGCCAACGTGGTGTTATCTAAAAAGCAACCGCTCCGCGGTTTTCCAGATTTAACAACCGGCTTTTTACATTGATTGTTTTTTTGTGATTTTTTTGCGAATAAATTTGTTGGGGTCAATTTTATTCGCTAAATTTGCAACATCTTTCAATTTGAAGGCTTTATCAAGCAATTTTAAAGATTATCATACGCAAAAGAACTATATCATTACACTGACTTATCATGAAAAACAAACCTGATTTGAGCTTTTGGAAGCTCTGGAATCTGAGCTTTGGCTTCTTCGGTGTGCAGATTGCATACGCGTTGCAGAGTTCGCAGGTGAGTCGTATTTTTTCGACCATCGGAGCTGATCCTCACGATTTGAGTTATTTCTGGATTCTTCCGCCGTTGATGGGGCTGATTGTGCAGCCCATCGTAGGCGTGGCATCGGACAAGACGTGGAACCGTTTTGGCCGTCGTCTGCCTTATCTGTTGATTGGTGCAGCTGTGGCCATCATCGTAATGAGTTTGCTGCCTAACGCGGGTTCGTTGGGCTTGGCAGTGTCGCAGGCTATAGTGTTTGGCTTGGTGATGCTGATGTTGCTTGACACATCTATTAATATGGCTATGCAGCCGTTCAAAATGCTCGTGGGCGACTTTGTGAACGAGAAGCAGAAGGGCTTGGCGTATTCGATACAGAGTTTCTTGTGCAACGCGGGCTCGGTTGTGGGCTATATTGCTCCGATTGTGTTGGCGCTGTTCTTGAGTAACACAGCGCCCACGGGTCAGGTGCCTCCGACTGTGACTTGGGCGTTCTACATCGGCGCTGCTATCTTGCTGCTGTGTGTGATTTACACCTTTGCGAAGGTAAAGGAGATGCCGCCGCACGAATATGCTGAGTATCACGGCATTAAGGAGACTACTGACGGCAAACAGGAGAAGGTTGGCATCTTGAAGCTGCTGCGCACGGCGCCGAAGGTGTTCTGGACCGTTGGCGTGGTGCAGTTCTTCTGCTGGGCCGGTTTCTTGTTCATGTGGACGTACTCAACGGACGCTTTGGCCGGTCATGCGTTTAATTCGCCGAAGACCGAGACCATTAAGGGTGTGACCGTGGATGGCCGGGATTACTTTGATAAGTATGTGTTTAACGGCGAGCGTCCGGTGATTCTCGATGGCAAGCTTGCGATGGCGGGCATCGAGTTCGACGGCACATTCAGCGTGCCGCAAACTGTGGCTGTGGTTCGCGGCGAGAAGTTGGACACTATCGTGGCTAAGGGTCAGGTGGTGTATGACAACGGTGTGGCTAAGGCTGCTCTGTCGGCCACTGAGCGCGCCGAGATTGCCAAGGCCGGCGATGTGCTGGTGATTGATGGCGGTGAACCGACTGCGGTGCTGACTTCGGTGGTGTCGATTTCGGAGTACTCGCTGATTGAACCGGGCGCTGTGCTGACTTTGGCGCATCGTGTCAATAAGGTCGAGAAGGGTGGCTATGAGCTGCATGAGACCTCTGAAATTCCCGCTGCATCCTCTTTGGATAAGATGCAGCTGAAATATAAGACTGTGCTGAATGCTGCTTCGAAGGAGTATCAGGAAGCGGGCAACTGGAATGGTGTGTTGCTTGCGATTCAAGGCCTTGCGGCTGTGGTTTGGGCGCTGGTATTGCCACGCTTCCGCAACCGTCGCATGGCTTACTCGGCCAGCTTGGTCATCGGCGGTGTGGGCTTCTTGATGGTAAGCATGATTACCAACCAATGGGCGCTCATCCTGCCCTACGCGCTGATGGGATGCGCATGGGCAGCAATGTTGGCGATGCCGTTCACCATCTTGACTAACGCACTGAGTGGCGGCAACATCGGCACGTATCTTGGCTTGTTCAACTGCACCATCACTGTGCCTCAAATCGTGGCTTCGCTTGTGGGCGGCTTGGTTGTGGCTTGCATCCCGGCAATCGGCGAAGGCATGGCCGGCGCGGGCGCTCCGGCCACTGTCTACATGCTGTCGGTGTCGGGCGTGCTGCTGCTGTTGGGCGCAGCCGCTGTGTGGATTATCAAGGAGACATACGCCAGCCGTGAAACTGCTGAATAAATTGATTATTAACTAATTACATACGAGGTGCGACGCTGCGCGGTTTGAAATCGGCAGTTTCGCACCTTGTGCTTTACTATCGATATGGAATCGCTACGCAAACTGTTTAAAATAGGTAATGGACCTTCGAGCTCGCACACTATGGGACCGCGTGCGGCTGCTAAACGCTTCGCTGCTGAGGCGCTCACGGCAGCTCGATGCGAGGTGACGCTTTACGGCGCGCTGGCTGCTACGGGTCGCGGCCACTTGACCGATGTGGCTATCTTAGAGGTGCTGCAACCGATGTTCCCCACCACCATCATCTGGCAGCCGGATGTGGTGCTGCCGCGTCACACCAACGGCATGAAATTCACTGCTTACGGCGCTGATGGCAGCGTCAAAGCGGAGCAGACGTGGTACTCGATTGGCGGTGGCGACATCGTGCGCGAGGGTCAGGAGGCTGAACCGCGCAAGCTCATCTACGAGATGACGCACATCAAGGACATATTGAAGTGGTGCAACGACACCGGTCGATCGTATTGGGAGTACGTCGACCAGGTCGAAGGACCGGAGATATGGGACTACCTGCGTCAGGTGTGGGAAGTGATGAAGGCGGCGGTGCGCCGCGGCATTGAGGCCGAGGGCGTGCTGCCGGGCGGTTTGGGTGTGCGTCGCAAGGCGGTGAGCTATTATGTGAACGCTTCGGGCTATAACCAGTCGCTCAAGAGCCGCGGACTGGTGTACGCTTACGCTTTGGCCGTGAGCGAGGAGAATGCCTCGGGCGGGGAGATTGTCACCGCACCCACTTGCGGGTCGTCGGGCATCGTTCCGGCGGTGTTGTATCACCTGCACACCTCGAAAGGCTTCAGCGAGCAACGCGTGCTGCGGGCGTTGGCCACGGCGGGTCTGTTTGGCAACGTGGTGAAGTTCAACGCGTCGGTATCGGGTGCTGAAGTGGGCTGTCAGGGCGAAGTGGGCGTGGCTTGCGCAATGGCCGCGGCCGCCGCATCGCAACTGTTCGGCGGCTCACCGGCGCAGATTGAGTACTCGGCCGAGATGGGCTTGGAGCACCACTTGGGGCTGACGTGCGACCCGGTGTGCGGCTTGGTGCAGATTCCGTGTATCGAGCGTAACGCTTACGCGGCGGCTCGCGCATTGGATGCTAACCTCTACGCGGCGTTCTCCGACGGTCGTCACCGAGTGAATTTCGACCGCATCGTTGAGGTGATGAAGCAAACCGGCCACGACATCCCATCGCTCTATAAGGAGACGGCGATGGGCGGCTTGGCTGTGATTCACTAACCCGATTACGTAAATTGCATGAAAATACTGCATACGGCCGACCTGCACTTGGGTCAAACGCTCTATCAGCATTATGAGCGTGCTGATGAGCATCGACATTTCTTCAATCAGTTGGCGCTGTGGTGTGCCGAGGAGCGACCCGATGCGATGGTGGTGAGCGGTGACGTGTTTGATGTGCAGAACCCGTCGCCGGATGCGTTGACGGCGTTTGCAAAGCAGTTTGTGGCGCTGCACCGGGCTTACCCCGCGATGCACATCTTCATCACGGCGGGCAACCACGATTCGCCGTCGCGGTTGCAGGCGTATCGCGACCTGTGGGAGATAGCGCAGGTGCACGTGGTGGGGGCGGCACCTTCGCCGGAGTACCTTCAGCGCGAGGATGGTTGGCAGGCGGAGTATGTGTATAGGTTGGACAGCGGCGTGGTGGTTGCGCTGCCCTACTTGCGGTGTGGCGGCGAGCGCTATGAGCAGTTGTTGCAGTCGATTTTGGACTACGCTGCGGAGGTCAACCGCGATGGGCTTCCGGTGGTGATGATGGCTCACACGGCG
>JBJEKG010000063.1:0-3932 GCA_051878535.1 Muribaculaceae bacterium | reverse complement strand
ACGTTTTTACGTTTAGTTGTCACGAATCTATGTTTTAAATGAAAGAGCCGTGCCTGGCCAAGATAAAAAAATATTTGGAATGTTAAAACTATGGCGGAATGACAACATAGTAACTGCGGCAAAAATCCGTAATAAAGTTTCTAAAATTGGAGTATTTTTGGCGAAAATGGCGGATTTGGGCGGTTATGTGGCGGAAAATTCGTAACTTTGTGGGCTGAATTCTAAAATGATTGAAAGTGTCACGAAAACGTAAACCTTATCCCCTGCTTGAGGGGTTGACTATAGTGGATGTGGCGGCCGAAGGGAATGCTTTGGCGCGCCACGATGAGATGGTGGTGTTTGTGCCCTACGGCGCTCCGGGCGACGTGGTGGATGTGCAAATCACCAAGAAGCGTCACAGCTATGCCGAGGGGCGCATCGTGCGGCTGGTGAAGCCGGGCGATGTGCGCATCGAGCCGCGTTGTGAGCATTTCGGCGTGTGCGGCGGTTGCCGCTGGCAGCACCTGCCCTACGAGGTGCAGCTGCAGTGTAAGCAGCGCCAGGTGAGCGACGCGTTGCAGCGCATCGGCAAGGTGGAGTTCCCGCCGATTACGCCCATCAAGGGTTCGGCGCGCATCTGGGAGTATCGCAACAAGATGGAGTACACCTACTCCAACCGGCGGTGGCTCACCCCGGAGCAGATGGCTTCGGGCGAGACGTTCGACGACCGCGACGGCGCCGGCTTCCACATCCCGGGGGCGTTCGACAAGGTGCTCGACATCCACTGCTGCCATCTGCAGGATGATTTGGGCAACCGCTTGCGCCGCTTTATCAAGGAGTACGCCAAGGCCAACGGGCTGTCGTTCTTCGACTTACGTGAGCAGCACGGCTTGCTGCGCACGTTGATGGTGCGCATCGCCTCCACCGGCGAGGTGATGGCCGTGATGTGCTTCGGCGAGGACAACCCACAGGCCATCGAACAGGTGATGAGCGCGGTCAAGGCCGAGTTCCCGCAGATTACTTCGCTGCTTTACGTAGTGAATCTCAAGGCCAACGACACCATCTCCGACCAGGAAGTGGAGACCTACTCCGGCCGCGATTACATCGAAGAAGAAATGGAAGGCTTGCGCTTCCGCATCGGTCCGAAGTCGTTCTACCAGACCAATTCGGAGCAGGCCTACGAGCTATACAAGGTTGCACGCGAGTTTGCCGATTTGCACGGCGACGAGTTGGTGTACGACCTATACACCGGCACCGGCACCATCGCCAACTTCGTGAGCCGTCGCTGCCGCCACGTCATCGGCATCGAGTACGTGCCCGAGGCCATCGCCGACGCCAAGGTGAACTCCGCGGTGAACGGCA
Source organism: Muribaculaceae bacterium (assembly GCA_051878535.1). GTDB lineage: Bacteria > Bacteroidota > Bacteroidia > Bacteroidales > Muribaculaceae > CAG-873. The sequence continues at coordinate 2,591 of JBJEKG010000063.1, read as the reverse complement.
TCGCCAACACCGAGTTCTACGCCGGCGATATGAAGGACGTGCTCACCGACGCGTTCATCGCCGAGCACGGCCGTCCGCAGGTGATGATTATCGACCCGCCCCGCGCCGGCATGCACGCCGACGTGGTGAAGGTGGTGCTCAACGCCCGCCCGGAGCGCATCGTCTACGTGAGCTGCAACCCGGCCACGCAGGCCCGCGACTTGGCCATGATGAACGAGCAGTACCGCATCGTGGCCGTGCAGCCTGTCGACATGTTCCCCCACACTCACCATGTGGAGAACGTGGTCAAGCTTGAGCTGCGAGAGCAGAGTTGAAGTAGCGCGGGTCGCCGGTGACCTCCTCGCCGATGAACGGCGGACGCTCAAAGGGCGTGCCCTCGCTCGGCAGCTCGATTTCGGCCACCACCAACGGCGCCAACCGGCCGTGGAACTCGTCCACCTCCCAGCGCAAACCGCCGCCGGCGGGCACCACGTAGCGCGTCTTGGCGATATGGCCCGAACGGCACACGGTGGCTAACATCTGCGCCGCATCCTCGGCCGGGATTTCGTACTCCCACTCGTGGCGCACGGCGCCAACGTTGCGCGACTTCACCGTGAGGAAGCCGCGGCCATCTACCAAGCGCACGCGCACCGTGGCATCGGCATCGGTGCTGATGTAAGCCTGCTCGATGGTGTGAACTTCCTCTGCCACAGCGCGATAGCTGTCATTGGTGACTAAAAATTTACGTTCGATTTCTAACGACATATCTGATAAAAATTGAAATATACCGCAAAGTTACAACAGAATGGCCGATTTTGGGCAAAATTTGTGACATTTTTTGTCGCAATTTTGGCCTGCGCGCCGATTTGCAAGGCCGAGGACGAATACTTCATCCGCGGCATCGTGCGCGATTCCATCACCTCGGAGGTGCTTCCCAACGCCTCGGTGGTCATCCCCGGCAGCGGCCGCGGGGTGATGGCCGACGACCGCGGTATATTCGAAATCACCGTGCCAACCTCCACTACTTACCTGCAAATCAGCTACTTAGGCTACGAGCGGCTGATTCTCCCCATCAAGCGCAATAGTTACAACATCTACGCGGCCTACATGCGCCCGCAGAGCACGCAACTACGCGAGGTGGAGGTGCACCGTCAGCGCTACTCCAAGCACAACAATCCGGCGGTCGACTTCATGCGGCTGCTCAAGCAGCGAGCGCCGCTCACCGACCCGCGCCGCAATCCCTACTACAGCTACGACCGCTACCAGCGTATCACCCTCGGCCTCAACAACTTCAACGCCGAGCAGCGCACGGCCATGATGCGGCAGTTTCCGTTCTTGGCCGAACACGTCGACACCTCGGCAGTGTCGGGCAAACCATATTTGGGACTGTTGGTCAAGGAGAAACGCTCACGGCTGAGCTATCGGCGCGAGCCGTCGTCGTGGCGCGAGGTGGTGAGCGGCGTGCGCTCCGAAGGCATCGACGAGATGCTCGACCCGGCGTCGATGAGCGTGCTGTTAGAAGACATCGTGCGCGAAATCGACCTGTATCAAAACGACATCACCCTGCTGCAAAACCGCTTCGTCAGCCCGTTGTCGCGCATCGCCGCCGACTTCTACAAGTTCTACCTCACCGACACGGTGCAAATCGGCGACGAGCGTTGCATCGTGCTGTCGTTCTACCCCCACAACCATGCCTCGTTCGGCTTCATGGGCCACGTGTACGTGCCCGAAGGCGACACCACCATGTTCATCCGCCGCGTGGAAATGCACCTGCCGCGCGAAATCAATCTCAACTTCATCAACAACCTCTACCTCAGCCAAACCTACCGCCGCGCCCCCGACGGCTCGCGCCTCAAGGTGAGCGACGACCTCACCATCGAAATGGGTCTGAGCGGCCACGACAACGGCCTGTACATCCACCGCACCTGCGCTTACGACAACCACTCGTTCGAGCCCGTGCCCGACAGCGTGTTCGCCGGCGACGGTCGCACCATCGAGGAGCACGACGCCGCCCGCCGCGATTCTGTCTACTGGCACGATGCCCGCATCGTGGGCATCGCGCAGGGCGAAAGCCGCGTAGGCGAACTGATGCAGCGCATGCGCCGAGTGCCGCTGTTCTATTGGACCGAGAAGACCATTCGCGTGCTCTTCACCGGCTACATCTCCACCGACAACCCCAGCAAATTCGACATCGGTCCGGTCAACTCCATGGTCAGCTTCAACTCCACCGAAGGCACCCGCCTCAAATTCGGCGGCATGACCACAGCCAACCTCTCGCCGCGCTGGTTCGGCCGCGCCTGGGGGGCTTACGGCTTCCGCGACCACCGCTGGAAGTACGGCGCCGAGGTCGAGTACTCGTTCATCGACAAAGATTACCACTCGCGCGAGTTCCCGATGCGCTCGGTGCGGCTGTCGTCGACCTACGACATCGACCGCCCAGGCCAGCACACGCTATTCACCACGCCCGACAACATCGTACTGTCGCTCAAGCGATTAACCGACGACCGCGTGGTGTATCAGTGGGCCAACCGCCTCGAGTTCATCTACGAAACGCGGTCGCAATTCTCCGTGAACCTTGCCGCCAACAGCGTCCGCCGCGAAGCCGCTCCGCA
>JBJEKG010000062.1:0-3973 GCA_051878535.1 Muribaculaceae bacterium | reverse complement strand
AAACTGCGCAAAGATTTGGCTTTAGTGTTCGACGACAATCTCGAAACGCGTAAATGGAAAAACATAGCCGAATACGTAATCATCGGCATGATACTGCTTAGCACGGTAGAAATATTTCTCTCCACTTTTAATATCACTCCCGAGCTGCGTCATGTTTTTTATTGGGTGGATATATTCACGCTGATATTCTTCACTGTGGAGGTAACATTGCGCATTTGGGTGGCGCCGGAATTGCATCCGGAGGTGAGCGCAAGCAGGGCGCGCTTGCGCTATATATTCAGCGCTCAAGGAATTATGGATGTCATCGCCACATATCCTTATTATCTGCAGTGGCTGCTGCCGATGCCCATCAACTGGATTAAGGTGCTGCGGCTGAGCCGCACGCTGCGCATCTTCCGTGTGAGCCGCTATATGAAATCGTGGCGACTATTGGTGAATGCCGTGCGCGAAAAGCGGCGCGAATTGCTCATTTCCATGCAGTTTTTGATTGTGGTGACATTTATTCTGTCGATTATGCTATATTACTGTGAGCATGAAGCGCAGCCGGAAGTGTACAACGACGGCTTCAGCTCGGTGGCGTGGTCGTTTGCCCAATACATCGGCGACCCGGGCGGCTTTGGCGAAAACCCGCCCATCACTCCGTTTGGCAAGGCCATCGCCTGCATTGTGGGCCTGCTCGGTATCGCTATCGTGGCCGTGCCCGCCGGTATACTTGGGGCCGGCTTCACCGAAGCAATCGAAAATGAAAGCAACCACGAGCAGCTTGCCATCAACCGCGAGAAAATCCGCCTGAGCTTTGAGACCAAGCTCGACCGCCCCAGCGGTTATCAAATAGTGCCGCCATATCGCACCTTCGCCCATATCCAGTCGCGCCAAGGTATGACTATGGACGACATCATCGAAACGGTGAACGCGACCCCCGGTTACCGCTTGGTCAACCTCGCCGCCACCATCCCTATTGCCAAGAATCCATTGGACAATTTGGCTGTGGAACACTTTGTATTCAACCGCCCCTATGGCGTGCTGATCGACCGCAATTCGCCCTTTACCATCGTGGCCACATCGAGCTACATCGATGATTGCACCACCTTCTTCGGCTATTACTTGGCCAAAATCGGCGGCTTTAACTTCATCAGCCGCGAGTTTGGCGTGAAAGCACCCTATCGCTCCTTCTACGTGATAACGAATGATGACCCCTCGGGCGGCTTCCGCGAATATATGGAGGACTTGGAGATGCTATTGTTGCGTCCCGGAGCGTGGTCGCTCACCTACCTCATCGCCAGCGGCGCCAACGACCCGGAATATCCCACACAAATCCACTTCGGCACCGGCAACGCCAAGGGCGTCACCACCACCGGCGACCTCATCACCGACAAGCCCCGATTCGAAGCGTTTGTGGCCGACGTGATACCCACGCTCGAACATAACTATGGCATAAAGTCCGACACCGGGCTGTATCACGCCACCAACGCTCCCAAGTTGTACCTGCGTCAGCTCCATCGCCCTCAGCCCGGCAACGACATCATCATGCGCATCGCCTGGAGCGCAGCCCTGTGGGACCCCAACCGCATCCTCATCGCCAAAACCCTTGCAGATTCAATCAACCGCCAAATCCTCGGGCTGCCTGGCAACCCCGACGACTCGGATTTGAAAGTAAGAAGAATAGGATACGTATGAAGGTACTTATAACTGCATTCGAACCATTTCACGGCGAAGCGCAAAACTCGTCGCTCGAAGTGCTCAACCACCTGCCCCACAGGGTGGGCGAGGTTGAAGTAATCAAACTGACGCTGCCGGTATCGTTTGCCGATGCGCCAGAGATGGCCATTGCAGCAATTGACCGCCTCGAGCCACAGGCGGTGATAGCCTTAGGACAAGCCGGCACACGCAGCTGCGTGAACCTCGAACGCATCGCCCTAAACATGGCCCACGCCAAGAATCCGGATAATCAAGGGTGCAAGCCATGCCGCCAGCCGGTGGTGGCCGGTGGGCCCGACGGCATCTTCTCCCCGGTCAATGTTGATGCGCTGGCTGACGCCCTGCAGGCCGAAGGCCATCAGTGTGCAGTGTCGAACACCGCCGGCCTATACGTGTGCAACACCCTCTACTACCGTCTGTTGCACCGCTACGCAGCAACCCTCCCCGTGCTATTCGTCCACCTACCCTACACCGATTACCAAACGCCGCATGGCGCCACCACAGCCACCCCGATGCCCCTGTCGCAGATGCTCGCCACCATCGAAGCTCTAATTCCAAAAATCCGATAATCACCCCGACAATTTCCCGACACCCTTACAGTAGTTGGGGTGCCGCCTTGCACCGGCGAAAACCGATAAAACAGAAACCGCAAATTAGTCCCCTATGCACAATTTTTGCCACAGTTGATCGATGTAGGCCACGGTGATGTTGGGAAAGTGTGTCAAAAGTCTATATAGTGTGACAGAGCGTGCAAAGGGTTCACAGGAGGACAGGAGATTTAGCCGCAGGACAGGATTTATATTATTGAAATTCAATTAATTATCTCCTGTTCTTCTGTTGAGTCTCCTGTCCTGCGGTGAATTTTTTTAGCGCACGTTCGACCGCGTTGGACTTTTGACACAGTTTCCGTCCTCACCCACGCGCACGCGCTTGATTTTGGAGAAGTACCCCATCAGCCGCTTGAATGAGTACTGGTCGGACAGCTTGGTCTGCTTGAAGAGTTTTTTCATACGCGAGGCGATGCTCACGCTCAGGTAGTTGAGCAAGCTTCACCTCGCCATAGTCCTTCACGTCAACCAACTTTCGGCGCGGGTCAATGCAAAAAAATTTTGCCGCCCTCAGCCCCCATTTTGCATAGTGGCAGCTATTGCCGTTTTCTTATTTAAATGTAAAAACGTAAACGTAGAACGTAGTTTTATTCCAATTATACGTTTTACGTTTAGTTGTCACGAATCTATGTTTTAAATGAAAGAGCCGTGACCTGCCGATTATTTTGATTATTATACTTATAATAATTGAAAGTATAATAATTACAGCAGGGCGTAGGTGAGGATGCCGGCCACGTAGCCGAGGAAGGCGTAGAGGGTGACGCGGCGCAGGTACCAGCCGAAGCTGATGTTCTCCAAACCCATTACCACCACGCCGGCGGCGCTACCGATGATGAGCATACTGCCGCCCACACCGGCGCAGTAGGCCAGCAGTTCCCAGAAGGTGCCGTCTTGCATGAACATCGCCAACTCGGGTGTGGCGGCCACGGCGGCGGGGGTGGCGATGTCGTACATGCCGATACAGCCTGCCACCAGCGGCACGTTGTCCACGATTGACGATGCCACGCCGATGATGCCGGTGACCAAGTAAGCGTTGCCATCGGTGGCGTGTTCGAGCCACTGGCCGAAGGATTCGAGCACGCCGATTTCGCTCAGCGTGGCCACGGCCATGAGGATGCCGAGGAAGAAGATGATGGTGCTCATGTCAATCTTGTGGATGATACGGCTGACGCGTTCGCTCATGGTCTCCTCGATATTCTTTTCGCGCGCGAGGAAGATTTCGGTGAGGGTCCAGAGCACGCCAAGCACCAGCAGGATGCCCATGAACGGCGGCAGGCCGGTGAAGGAGCGGAAGAAGGGCACGAACATCAGGCCGCCCACGCCCACGATGAACACGGCCAAGCGCTCGGCTTGGTTCAATACTTTAGGGTTGAACTCGTTCTCGTCGGGCGTTTGCGCCAAGAGGCCGCGCAGTTGGAATTGCATCAGGAACGTGGGCACAATAATCGACACCAACGAGGGAAGGAAGGTGGACTTGACGATGCCGGCAGAGGTGACGTTGCCTTTAATCCAGAGCATGATGGTGGTGACGTCGCCGATGGGCGAGAAGGCACCGCCGGCGTTGGCCGACAGCACAATCAGCGCGGCGTAGATGAGGCGGTCGCGGCGCTCGGGCACAAGCTTGCGCAGAATCATCACCATCACGATGGAGGTGGTGAGGTTGTCCA
>JBJEKG010000061.1:0-20459 GCA_051878535.1 Muribaculaceae bacterium | reverse complement strand
CAGAAAGTCGTACTCATTACGCAACTGCCCGACCTGTGAGTAAAACAGTCGGTCGATGTTTTGGGCTAAGCTCAGTGATTTGTCTATATGCTTGAGATAGAATGGTGTGCCGCCCATAACCATATAACACTCCACAATCTGATGGCGATTCCAACTTACACCACGGCTTCGAAGCATCGCCTCGCACTCTCCCAATGTAAAGGGAGCTAAATAGATACGGCGAGTGACGCGATTGTGCAAACCGCCCTTGTCGCCGATGAGTTTATTGGTCATCCACGTGGTGGCTGAGCCGCACACGATAAATTTAAGGTTGGAACGCGTGTCGGCCCATCCATTCCAAAACAGTTCCAAGGCGGTGAAGAAGCGCGAGCGCGGAGTGTCGAGCCAAGGTAGCTCATCGATAAAAACTACCACCCGCTCCTTTTTCAACCCCGAGAGGTATTGCTGCAACTGATTGAATGCTTCGAGCCACGACTTGGCACGCGGCCATTCTTGCTGCGAATAGTGCATCAACTGAAGCCGGAAGTACTCCAAATTGGTTGCCAACGAGTTATTATATGAGCCGGTCATATAGAAATCAAACTTTTCCTCGAAATAATTTTTGATAAGGAACGTTTTGCCCACACGTCTGCGACCGTACACGGCAACAAACTCCGAGGAATCGGAAGCCATACACTCGCCTAAGAGCCGTTTTTCTGCTATTCTGCCAATGATTTCATTCATAGTTGCAATTTTTCTGCAAATGTAGTGATTATTAGCGAGATATGCAAATCGTTTTTGATTATAATTGTGCGGTAAGTGCGCATTTTTATGAGTTACCGCGCAATTATAACTATGTTTTAACACTTTTTTGCCGATGGCTGCTTGGCTGTGGCTACTCGGCTATAGTTGGTAACAATTTTATGATGGGAGGAGGGTGAAGAGGGTGTAGAGCGGGAAGTTGGTCATCCACTGTTGGCGGCGGTGGTCCGACATCGACAGGCGCCAGCCGTGCAGCGCCGGGTTGGCCGCCACGAAGGCCGACAGGCTCTTGGCGCGCAGGTTCTCCTCGGCCTTGACCTCGATGGGATGGATGTGGCCGTTCGACTGCACCAAGAAGTCGATTTCCCCCGAAGAGTTTTCCGCCGACCAGTAGTATACGGCATCGGCACACCCCTGCATTTGCTGGCATACGTATTGCTCTGTAAGGGCTCCGCGGAATGAGTTAAATAGCTCATTGCCACGAAGTAAGCTCTCAGCTGTCAGTCCGCCGGCCGCGCACATCAGTCCCACATCGAGCATGTACACTTTGAAGGCGGAGAAGTCCTCGTAGGCCTTCAGCGGCAGGTCGGCTTTCTTGCAACGGTGCACCTTGTAAATCAGTCCGGCATCGGCCAACCATTGCAATGCTAACTCGAAGTCTTTGGCGCGCGCTCCTTGGCGCAACATACCGTAGATAAACTTGCGGTTCTCCTTGGCCAGCTGTCCGATTACCGAGTGCCACACCATGCGGATGCGGGGCACCTCGATGGCGGGCGCGTGCTTGGAGAAATCGTTTTCGTAGGTGTCGAGAATGTTGCGCTGAATGGCTTGTACCTGCGCCATGTCGCCGGATTGGCAATAGCAGGCCACGGCTTCGGGCATGCCGCCCACGAAGTAGTATGTTCGCAACCGTTCGATGATGTGGTCGCGCATCAAACTCACTGTGTCCCAGTCCTTTGCCTCAATCAGCTGCACTGTGCACTCCTCGCCGCATGCCATCAAGAACTCGCGGAACGAGAGCGGATAGAGGTCGACAAACTCCACCTTGCCCACCGGAAACGAGTCGCCGTGGTGCATCGCCACGCCCAACAGCGAACCGACGGCGATGACGTGGTATTGCGGAGCGCTCTCGCAGAAATACTTCAGCGCGGTGACGCCGCCACGTGCCGCTTGGATTTCGTCGAAAATGATGAGTGTGTCGGCGTCTATCTCCGTTTGCAATCTAATGCTGATGGCCGCAATGATTTTTTGCGGGTCGAGCGTCGATTCGAAGATATGATTCAGCACTTGATCCTGCTCGAAGTTCACATACACGTGCTTCGGGTATGCTTGGCGAGCAAACTCCATGATTAGCCAAGTCTTGCCCACTTGGCGGGCACCACGCACAATCAGCGGCTTGCGATTTACCCGCTGCTTCCACTGAAAAAGTTTAGCGATACAGTCACGTTCCATACACAATCAATTTAGACTGCAAAGATAGCACAAAAAGGGCGAAAAACCAAAAGTTCCGCCTAAAAAGTGTGGTAATTCACAAAAATACGGCCTTAAAAATGTGCTTTTCCACATTTTTAAGGCCGAAAAAGTGTGGGATGGCAGAGGAAGGACGGTTTCTCGGCTTCGCCGAGAGCGACGCTGAAGCGTCGCAGCCGGAGACGAAAAGAAGGGAGGCGGGGCGCTTCCGCGCCGCTCGGTCGGCTGCCGCCTCGCCACAGGACCCGCGAGAGCGACACGGCCTCTCCGCTCTCCACTCTTAGCCCCATTGGAGCTTGGTGCGGAGGGTTTGGGCGAAGTTGTGGGAGCGCATGCGTACCACTTTCACGGCGAAGGGGGCGCGGCGCATGGTCACCGGGGTGTCGATGGCTAAGGTGGTGGTGCGGCCGTCGAGGGTGAGGCGGTAGGTGTCGCCGCGACCGGCGCAGCGGAATTCGAGCAGTGAGCTGTCGCCCACCACCAACGGGCGCATCGACAGCGAGTGGGCGGCGATCGGCGAAAGGGTCCACACCGGAGCGGTGGGTTCGACGATGGGTCCGCCCACCGAGAGGTTGTAGGCGGTGCTGCCGGTGGGGGTGGCGATGATAAGGCCGTCGGCGCGGTAGTCGGCCAAGTCCACGCCGTTGATGGCCGCTTGGATGGAGATGATGGAGCACGATTCCGACTTGGTGATGGTGGCCTCGTTCAGAGCGTAAGGCCAGCCGCGCAGTCCCGGGCAGTCGATTTGCAGCAGCGAGCGCGGCTCGATGTCGAAGTTCGAGTCGTCGGCCAACAGGGCAGGCAAACTTGGCAAGTCCTCCACCGACAGCGAGGCAAGGAAGCCCAAGTGGCCGGTGTTCACCCCGATGATGGGTATCTGCTTGTCGGCCACCCACGCCGCGGTGCGCAAGAATGAGCCGTCGCCGCCGAGGCTGATGGCGAAGTCGGCCTCGAAGCGGGTGGATTCCACCACCCGGCACACGCACTGCAGCGCTTGCGGCGGCAGCAGCGTTTGCAGATGGTTGAAGAGCTTGGCGTGCATCACCGCCTTGTGGCCGGCGGCGGTCATGGCGGTGAGAAACTGATGGATAAGCTCGATGTATGGTTGTTGGCGGCGCGAGCCGTAGATAGCGATTTTCATGATTGCGTGGTGACTAAATTGAGAGGATGTGCATAAGTTCGTCATAGCGCGAGCGTAGCAGGTCGTCGTCGGCTTGCGGTGCGTCGTAGTCGATAACCTCGAAGCCGTAGCGCTCCAGCGAGCGGATGGCGGCCAAGGGCGAACGGTGGCCGATGCGCAATGCCACCGCCAAGCGATTTTCGCCGGCGGCGATGCCGGTAACGTTAAGGTTGAGCAAGGGCGCGTCGGCGTCTTCCACCGCCCGGGCAAGGGCCGAAGCAGAGTAATCCGAGGGTCGACAAGCCACTAAAATGCGGCTCGAATCGGCATTTTGAGGGAAAAAAACCTCAAAATTGCAATTTTTATATTCTTTTGTGTCGAAATCTTTGGTCATTCTCGTTTTTTCTAACTAATTTTGTAGTCGGAAATCAAATACAAATTTACAATCTTTTTCTCACATATCCTAAAAGATATTGAAAAACTTATCAAAGTGACCTACAAAAAGCCTCATACACGCCTGAGCGTGAACATAAACAAGATAGCTACGCTGCGCAATGCGCGCGGTGAAAACCGTCCGTCGGTGGAGCAAGTAGCCGTAGATTGTCAGAAATTTGGTGCCGAAGGCATCACGGTGCACCCGCGTCCCGACGAGCGCCACATCCGCCGCGCCGACGTGGCCGCCCTGCGCCCGATTGTCAAGGTAGAGTTCAACATCGAAGGCTATCCCGACGATGCCTTCATGGATTTGGTGCTGCGCAACCGCCCCGAGCAAGTGACCTTGGTGCCCGATGCGCCCTCGGCACTGACCTCGTCGGCCGGTTGGGACGTGGCCGCCCACTTCGACCAGCTCTGCTCGGTGGTGGAACGCCTCAAAGATGCCGGCATCCGCTCGTCGATATTCGTCGACACTAACTTGGATAACATTGCCGCCGCGGCGCGCACCGGTACCGACCGTGTGGAGCTCTACACCAAGCCCTACGCCGATAACTATGCCGCCGACCGCGCCGCCGCCATCGCTCCTTACATCGAAGCATCGCGCGCCGCCCACAACCTCGGCCTCGGCATCAACGCCGGCCACGATCTGAGTTTGGAGAACCTCGAATACTTCGCCGCCGAGTTGCCCTATCTCCACGAAGTGTCGATTGGCCACGCTCTGATCTGCGACGCCCTCTACCTCGGCCTCGAAACCACTATAAAGCGCTACTTGGCTTGCCTCAATTCTCAAAATTCGTCAACCCTCTAAACCCCTGATACACAATGGAAGAGCAATCACTTTCGATATGGCAACTTTGCATGGAAGGCGGCTGGATTATGCTGGTTCTGGCCGTGTTAGCCCTCGTTTCAATCTATATTTTCGTTGAGCGATTCTTGGCGCTCCGTGCCGCCTCGCAGCTCGACGACACCTTCATGAAGCGCATCCGCGATTACATCCATGAAGGCGAATTCGAATCTGCGCAGAACCTCTGCCGCAGCAACCCCACCCCCTTCGCCCGCCTCATCGCCAAGGGCATCAGCCGCATCGGCCGCCCCATGAACGATGTGCTGGTGGCCATTGAGAACACCGGCAACTTGGAAGTGGCCGCCCTCTCGCGTGGCTTCACATGGTTGGCCACCACCGCTGCCGGCGCACCCATGCTCGGCTTCTTAGGCACCGTCATCGGCATGGTCGATGCCTTCTACTCCATCGCCAACAGCGGCAACGCAGCCCAAATCGGCTCCTTCGCAGGCGGCATCTACACCGCGCTGGTCACCACCGTGGCCGGCCTCATCGTGGGCATCGCCGCGCTGTTTGCCTACAACTACTTGGTGAGCCGCGTCAACAAAATCATGAAGTTGATGGAAGCGCGCACCATGGAATTTATGGACCTTCTCAACGAACCCGCTAAATAATCGCTTATGGCTCTGAAACGTTCGCAAGAAATGATTTCGGGCTTCTCGATGGCATCCATGACCGATGTCATCTTCCTGCTGTTGGTGTTCTTCATGGTTACCTCCACCTACGTGTTTCCCACTGCGCTGGAAGTGAACCTGCCCGAAGGCACCGAGCAGACGCCAGAGAAGCCGTCCACACGCGTGTTTGTCGACGCGCAAGGCGCCTACTATGTGAGCTTCGACGACCAAGAGCTCGCCCCGGTGCCCGCCGACAGCCTCGCCACGGTGCTTAATGCCTGGGCTGTGGAACATCCCGATGACGGCATCGCCGTTTACGCCGACGTCGATGTGGCCTACGGCAAGGTGGTGGAAGTGCTCAACTTGGGCGCCGCCAACTCGCTGAAAATGGTGCTCGCCACCCGCCCCGGCGCCACCCAGTCGCCCGCTATCAATTCTCCTCAACAATAACCCTCTCAACCCCTCTCTCTCATTATGGATAAGAATCGAATAATCGCACTCACGGTCACCATCCTCATCGCCATCCTGCTGATGATGCTGATGATGGTGGTGCACATCTCGGCCGGCGCGCTCGACCGCGAATGGCCGCCTCGCCACGATGGCGAAGTGGCCATCGCCGAAGACGAGCAGTACTTCGAGGTGATGCAGGAAGCGCGTGTGAACGTGTCGTCGAACCAGTTGGCCGCCCCGGCGCGCAATCCCGAGCCGGCCAAGCGCCAAAGCGACCCCGCTCCCACCACCGGCCACGACGTGATCAACCAAGGTGCCGCCGGCGATGCGCCCTCCACCGCCACCTCCACGCGCCCCTCGCCCGTGAAGCAGCAAACGCAGCAGCCCACCAACCAAGGCCCCTCGCAGCAGGAATTGGCCGAGGCCGATGCGCGCCGCCGCGCCAATGCCGCCACCTCGTCGGCGTTTAACCGCGCCAACGGCAACAATAACACCTCGCAAACCGGCTCCACCGCCGGCAACAGCGGTAACCCCTCCGGCACATCTACCACCATCTCCGGCAGCGGCTCCGGCACCGTGGGCGGCGGCTGGAAGATGCCCACATACCAAAAGGTGCGTTCCACCGTCACCGGCTCCATCAAAGTGCGCGCCACCGTGCGTCGCGACGGCACCGTGGCCACCGCCGAAGTAATCGGCGGCGCCGCTCCCGCAGCCACCGACCGCGACCTCTGCAACCGCGTGTTGGCCGAGGTCCGCTCGCGCCGATTCACTCGCACCGATGACAACGCCCCCGAATCCGCCACCGCTTACATTACTTACACCTTCAAATAGAATAACGCAATTAACAGATATACAAGATGTTACAGAAAATAGCTGCTTTACGCGCCGAAATCGACGCCCTCACCGCCGCCTCGGCCGAGGACGTGGAAGCTTTGCGCATAAAATACCTTAGCAAGAAAGGCCTCATCCCCTCGCTGATGAACGACTTCCGCAGCGTGCCTGCCGAAGAAAAGCGCACCGTGGGCCAGGCCATCAACGACCTCAAAACCGCCGCCACCGACCGCATCAACGCCCTGCGTGACGCCCTCGCCGCTGCCGACGACCCCACCGACGGCCTCGACCTCACCCGCACCGCCACCCCGCTGCGCGTGGGCACCCGTCACCCCCTGTCGTTAGTGCGCGAAGAAATCATCGCCATCTTCCGCCGCCTTGGCTTCACCATCGCCGAAGGACCTGAAATTGAGGACGACTGGCACGTGTTCTCCTCGCTCAACTTCGCCGCCGACCACCCCGCTCGCGACATGCAGGACACCTTCTTTATCGGCCGCACTCCCGACGTGCTGCTGCGCACACACACCTCCTCGGTGCAGTCGCGCGTGATGGAAACCACCCAACCGCCCATCCGCATCATCTGCCCCGGCCGCGTGTACCGCAACGAAGCCATCTCCGCCCGCGCCCACTGCTTCTTCCACCAAGTTGAAGCGCTCTATGTGGACAAGAACGTCACTTTCGCCGACCTGCTCCAAACCCTGCGCTACTTCGCCCGCGAAATGTTCGGTCCCGAAACGGGCATCCGTCTGCGTCCGTCCTACTTCCCCTTCACCGAGCCTTCGGCCGAAATGGACATCAGCTGCGACCTCTGCGGCGGCAAAGGCTGCGCCTTCTGTAAAGGCACCGGCTGGGTGGAAATCCTCGGCTGCGGCATGGTCGACCCCAACGTGTTGGAAGCTTGCGGCATCGATTCCAAAGTCTACAGCGGCTTCGCTCTCGGCATGGGCATCGAACGCATCACCAACCTCAAATACCGCGTCAACGACCTGCGCCTGTTCAGCGAAAACGACCGCCGTTTCCTCGACGAATTCGCCGGCACGCACTAATCACCATCCTTTCGGGGTGTAAAGACATATCTTTACACCCCGCAAGATATATCTTTACAATTCATGCGCAAGGCCGAACTGTATCGCTTGGTGGTGGAACGCTTTCAGCAGCACATGCCCGTGGCTGAAACCGAGTTGCACTACCGCAACCCCTTCGAGCTGCTTGTGGCCGTAATCCTTTCGGCCCAATGCACCGACAAGCGGGTCAACCTCGTCACGCCCGCCCTGTTCGAGGCTTTTCCCACGCCGCAGGCGCTCGCCCAAGCCACTGACGAGCAAGTGTTTGCGTTGATTCGCTCCGTGTCGTATCCCAACAACAAAACGCGCTCGCTGCTTGGCATGGCGCGCCGGCTGGTCGACGAATTTGGCGGCGAAGTGCCCTCCAACCTCGACGATTTGGTCACCCTGCCCGGCGTGGGCCGCAAGACCGCCAACGTAATCCTGTCGGTGGTGTACGACCAACCGGCTATGGCCGTGGACACCCACGTGTTTCGCGTGGCCGAGCGCATCGGCCTCACCCGCAATTCGCGCTCGCCGCTCCAAACCGAGCGCACCCTCACCGACAACATCCCCACCGAGCACATAGCCCGCGCCCACCATTGGCTCATCCTCCACGGTCGCTACGTGTGCCGCGCTCGCAAGCCCGACTGCCCCAACTGCTTCCTCAGCGACCTGTGCCGCTATAACCAATCCGCCTCATGCAAGAAACCTTCCTGATGATTATCGAGGTGCTCGGCACCATCGCTTTCGCCATCTCCGGCATCCGCCTCGCCGCCGCCAAACGCTTCGACTGGTTCGGCGCTTACGTGGTGGGCTTGGTCACCGCCATCGGCGGCGGTACGTTGCGCGACGTGCTGTTGGACATCCCCGTGTTCTGGATGCAATCGCCCATGTACTTGGCCGTTACCGGCATCTCCTTGGCCACGGTTATCATATTTAAACACTTCTTGGTCAAGGGAATGCGCACGCTCTTCACCTTCGATGCCATCGGCCTGGCGCTCTTCGTGGTGGTCGGAATTGAGAAGACGCTCGCTATCAACTATCCCATGTGGGTGGCCGTGGTCATGGGCATCACCACCGGCAGCTTCGGCGGCGTCATCCGCGACATTCTGCTCAACGAGGAGCCGCTATTCTTCCGCAAGGACATCTACGCCACCGCGTGCCTCGCCGGCGGTGTGGCCTACGGCTTGGTTGCACTCGTCACCTCCAACGGCTACCTGCCGTCGGCCGTGTGCGCCGCCACCGTCATCGGTCTGCGCGTGTTGGCCGTCACCTACAATTGGTCACTCCCCATCCTGCGTGTGCCCGAACAAGACATCCCCGACGACGACAAGTGGTCGGACAAACACCACTAACGCAATGAAAGCCAACGAGTTACTCCGCTTCGTGCGCTACTGCATCGTCGGCGCAATGAACACCGCCATCACCCTCGGTGTCATCTTCCTGTGCCACAGCCTGTTGGGTTGGGGCGAGTACGTCTCCAACGTCATCGGCTACATCGTCGGCCTCATCAACTCATTCCTGTGGAACCGCGCCTGGGTGTTCCGCGCCCAAGGCAGCCGCCTGCGCCAAGCCGTGCGCTTCGCCATCGGCTTCGCCCTCTGCTACGGCATCCAGCTCGCCGTGGTCTTCGCCCTGTGCCACACCTCCCTTATCTCTTACCAACTCTCTCTTACCCCTTACCTCACCCTCACCGGCTACGCCATCGCCACCCTCATCGGCAACGTAGCCTACACTCTGTGCAACTACCTCTACAACAAGCACATAACCTTCCGCCACACCAGCCAAAACTGAAAACACCAAAATCTTTTTGGCGAAAATGTATGAAAACACCAAAATCTTTTGATTAAATCAGCGGTGTCATATATATAGGCAGCAGGATGGTTTGCTCGTCTTTGCCATAGTCTTTGGGTGAAATCAGGTAGCGGAAATCGACAACCGATGAGTACTTTTGGCAGAAGGCATCTAATGATGCGTGGCGCCGATAGCCCGACGATTTCACCTCGATGGGGCGCAGTTTCGCTCCGCGCGACAGCAAGAAGTCAATCTCATAGTTGTGATTCTCGTCCTTGGGCCAGGTGTGGAAGAATAGCCGGTTGCCCGAGGCGGTAAGCATCTGTGCCACAAGGTTTTCGTAGATGTAGCCCAAGTTGATGGGCAACTTGTCGCTTAGCAGCTTGCTGTAAACCACGTTCTCCGTGTAGTCCTTGTCCCAGAAAGCCAAGGTGATGAACAAGCCCGTGTCGGCGCAGAAGATTTTGAAGCGTGAGATGTTGGCAGTGAGCGACATACCCACGTTGGGGTCGTTGGTTTGGTATGCAAATACTACCGTCTTGCTGTCCTCCAAATCGCGCAGGGCAGTGTACAGGCGGTCGGTTGGCATGCTGCCCAACACAGCGAACGGCTTATAGCGCCCATTGTTTTGGCTCAGTTGCGCCGGAATCGAGCGGAACAGGCGAGCCACCTGACCGGTGGAGTCAATCTTCTCGAAATCATCGATGTAAAGGTTGATTATGTTGCGCTTCACAGCATCCACACGGCTTAAATTGTTGGTATTGAGGTATTCAGCCACTGCTTGCGGCATACCGCCTACCAACATATACAGCCGCAATCGTCGCAGCATCGTGCCGTGAGCAAGCGCCAATGGCATCTTCTTCTCCATAAACTGCCGCAGAATCGGTATCGACACCTCATCGCCGGTGGCCCACAAGAACTCCTCAAAGTCCATCGGATGCAGCGTCAGCCGCTCCTCCTCGCTTGGAATGACGATGTCCTTCACATTCTGCTTAATGCTGATGAGCGAGCCGGTTTCGATGTAGTCATACCGCCCATCGGCCACCAAATACTTGATAGCCTGACGCGCTCGCGGGCATTTCTGCACCTCGTCAAACACTATCAGCGACCGTCGCTCCACCAAATTCACGTGGTAGACCGACTGCAGTTGCAAGAAAAACAAATCCAAGCTCATCATATCGTCAAACAGAGTTATAACCTGCTTCGAAGCCACGCTGAAATCGATGAAAATGTGCGATTCATACTCCTTGGCCGCGAACTCCCGCACCAAGGTAGATTTACCCACACGGCGCGCTCCTTCAATCAGCATTGCCGTTGAGCCGTTGCTCATTTTTTTCCACTCCAACAACTTCTCATATAACTTACGTCGAAATACCGGTGCCATTTTCCTGAAAATTAGTTCGTTAAACATCAAATATCACCCGCAAAGTTAATACAATTTTTGAAAACACCAAAATCTTTTTGGCGAAAATGTATGAAAACACCGGAATCTTTTGGCCGTTTTTGTATGAAAACACCGGAATCTTTTTGGCGATTTTTGTGATAAACGGAGGATTAGAGGAGGGGGAGGAGGGATTGGAGGGTGTGGAAGGTGCGGGCGGGGGCGTCGGACCAGAAGGATTCGTACTGGGCGATGTTGTCGCCGGCGCCCGGGGTGTCGCTCACCACGCGGATGGCCACGAAGGGCACGTTCTTGAGGTAGCAGGTGTGGGCGATGGCTGCAGATTCCATGTCGATAGCTACGCAATCGGGGTAGAGAGCCACGATGCGTTCCACCTCCTCGGGGCGCGAGATGAACACGTCGCCGGAGGCCACTAAGCCGCGCTTCACGCCGAGGCTGTCGACCAGGTCGGCCGGCAGGGGGCAGTCGAACGTGGGCGGACAGTTAGCGGCTTGGCCGGGCACGGTGCCTGGGCCGCACCACACGTCGTGGTAGGCGATGCGGTCGGGGATGACCACGTCGAGGATGCGAGCGCGGCCGCAACCGCCGGCCACACCGGTGTTGATGACCAGCGAGGGGTGGAAGTTCTCGATGACAGTGAGGGTGGCAATGGCAGCATTCACCTTGCCGATGCCCGACTGGCAGGCCACAATCTCGCGGTCGGCGATGTGGCCAAGATGGAAGGTGTAATCGTTGATGGAAACTGTAGAATGATTCTCAAGAAGGGGCAAGAGCAGGGCGAGTTCCTTGCTCATGGCAGCTATGATGGCGATTTTCATTATGGGAGTAACGGCTTTGCCGTGGTTAGTGGTTATTGGTTAGTGGTTATTGGTTATAGTTTGGGGTGGGTGATTTGCAGGACTGTGACTGTGACGGCGAATGGGGTGGCTTGTTGAGCGCGGGTGGGCGCCGGCGACAGGTAGTAGTAGAAGCGGTCGGTGCGGTCGAATGCCGGCACTTCTATCTGCCGCGTTTGTCCCGGCGGCAGGTCCACCGAAGTGGAGTGCGTGGCGCTGTGAAGTTGCCGGTCGGCCATGTCGTAGTAGTCGATGCGCAGGGTGATGGAGGTGATGGGGCGAGCGGTGTGGTTCGACACGAACATGGTTTCGCGCTTGGAGCGCAGTTGCTTGTCGAAACCGGTCACCACCACCGAATCGGCCGGAGGATTGAGTACTGTATCGCACTGAATTTCAACGGTTTGCGCCGTAGAAGCATGACGTGCCGGCTTGTTGGGCGTGGGTCGACGGTAATTCTGCGCAGAGGCGGCGACGGCCATGGTCAGCGCTACGATTAGGAGGAGGAAGTGTTTCATAGCTCGATGGTGCGGGGTGGTGAATCGACGCGGCGAGCGCCCTCGAGGTCGTCGGGGCGGTTGCTGTCTTGGATAATTGTAACGCGGAAGAAGTAGGGCACCCATCGCCACAGCGACACGCGTTTATTGCGGCGGTATGCGCTGAAAATCAGCGCGTTGGCATCGGTGTCGGAGAAACGGATTACGAAGTCGGCCGTGCGCTTGCGCAGCCCCTTGCGGCGCGGGTCGGTGGCGGCGTGGCAGTCGTATGTGCCGGGGGTGGCCGAGGGATAGATGCGCCCGATTTCGGTGCCGGGGTCGATGGAGAAGTCGGGGCCGTCGACCCAGAGCATCACTAATGCTTCGGAGTTGCCGGGCACAGGCTGAATGTCAAATACGGCGCCGCCGGCATTCACCTGCCACCGGCCCACGATGGGGTCGGCAGCTGCGGCCGCGAACCACACCATCGCGGCCGTCAGGCAGGCAAGCAGGCGGCGCGTAAGCATCACAGCGAGGAGAATTTATACGAGAAACCGATGGAGAAAATCTCCTTGAGTTGGAATTTATGCCACGAGCTGTCGGCCAAGCGCGGGGTGTGCGTGTCGTAACGAGCGTGGGCATAGATTTGAGTGGTGAAATAGCGAGTGATGTCGCAGGTGAGAGTGTTTTCCCAATCGGCTTGGAAGTAGTCGTAGTTGGTGAAGGCGAAGATGCGCGAGGCGAAGGAGATGTTGCGCGCCATCTTCCACGAGATTTTGAGCTCGGCGGTCGAACCGAAGCTGTGCTTGGTGGTATGGCCCTCGTCAACGCCCACCGAACCGTGGTCGACCAAATCGTTGGTGCAAATCTTCAGGTTGTAAGAAATCGGGGCGAGCGAAGCGTCGAAAGTGAAGGTCTTGGGCTTGTTGACGTAGTTATACGTCATACCGATACCGGCTGTGAGTTCACCGGGCGAGAGGAAGGCCGATTTCAACGTGTTAGTATTTGATTTATAGCTCTTTACCACCTGAGTTTTGAACTGTCCGGTGAATGAATAGTACCAACGGTGGGCGGCTTTCACACCGAAGGTGGTGTTGATTTGAAACAGGTCCTCGGTGATGTTGTAGCTGTGGAGCTCGTCGTCGGGCGCGTTGTTCAGGCCCAACTTGTATTGAGCGGTGGTTTCAAACAGCAAGTTGGGATGGAACTCTTGGTTGAGCTTCACATTATAATATATATTGAAGAGCGCATTGAGGTTGTTGTTGCCGCCTTGATACCAGTTGGGCGACACATAAGCTTGCGAGAAGTGCAAGGAGGTGGCGAACTCGCGAATCCAGTGGCGACGGCGCACCCGCTCGGGGGCGATGGTGGGCGCAGTGGTGGTCATCTCCACCGGCACAGTGGTGATGGAGAAGTCGCTTGGATTCACCGTGGCCACATACTGCTGCGGCGCCACAGGCAAGGTGGCGAGGTTGTAGCGCACCAATTCGGGGTGTTGATAGAATAGGTAGTGGCGCATGGACGTGGCCTGACGCGAGAGTACGGCCGCGTCTTCCACCCAGCGCAGGGCGGGGTTGCCCGAGTGTATGGTGTCGCCGATGGCGAGCGGGTTGTCGAATTCAAAACTGCTGTAAACGGCGGGCATGAAGAACACGGCCGGCAGTGTGAGCGGTTGGTCAAAGAGGTCGTAGAGCGAGCTCTCATATACTTGCAGCAACGAATCGCTCACCGAGAGCTGTTGCTGTTCGAGTTGCTGCGGCGGGGTGTTCGTGGGCTTGAGTAAATTGATGCGCAGGGAATTCTGGGCGGTGGCCGACACGGCTGCCGCAGCGGCGAGTGAAATAAAAAGTAGACGCAAATGCTTCATAATCATGGGGTCATTTGGGGCGGAAGGCGGTGTAGATGGTGCACACGCCCATGGTGAGAGGAATAAAACGAGCATCGACCAGTCCGGCGCCACGCATCAGTGCGAGCATCTGCTCGCCTTGAGCCACGGCGGCGATGCTTTCGGGCAGATAGGAGTAGGCACGGTTGTCGTGGCTGACGGCGCGACCCATCAGCGGGATGACAGTCGATGTGTAGAGTTTGTAGAAAGGCTTAACAATCGGTGATGTGGGAGTGGATAGTTCAATGACGCAGAGCATGCCGCCGGGGCGGAGCATATCGTGCATGGCGCGGTAGCCTGCGGCCAAGTTGGCGAAGTTGCGCACGCCGAATGCCACGGTGACGGCATCGGCCGCGCCCGTCAGCTCTGCAGGTGGAGCGAGGCAATCGCCCACTTGCAGAGTGATGCGGTGGCTGAGGCCGGCGGCCTCCACTTTGGCGCGTCCCACCTCAATCATTCCTTGCGACAGGTCCAACCCGGTAATCGCCGCCTGCGGCATGGCCTCGGCCAATTGCAGGGCGAAGTCGCCGGTGCCGGTGGCGATGTCGATAATGTGGCCGGGCTTGGTGTCGGCCACCATGGCCACGGCACGCCGCCGCCAGCTGCGGTCCAAGCCGAAGCTCATGGCGCGGTTGAGGCGGTCGTAGGCCGGCGCGATGTTGTTGAACATTTCGCGCACCTGCTCGGTTTTGTCGCCTTGGTTGTCGTAGGGTTTGATTGATTCGGAACTCATTGCGATGGAGCGGTTTATTTCAGAGCGGCGGCAATGTTGCGCTCGATGCGGGCGGCGAGGTCGTCGCTCACTTCGGGCACGAATTTTTGGCCGGTAACGTGTTCGTACAGTTCGATATAGCGCTGCGAAATGCTGTTGCAGATTTCGTCGGTCATTTCGGGCACCACCTCGCCGGGACGACCCATGAAGCCGTTCTCGATGAGCCATTGGCGCACGAATTCTTTGGAAAGTTGGCGCTGGGGTTCGCCGGCTTCGAAACGCTGTTGGTAGCCATCGGCGTAGAAGTAACGCGACGAGTCGGGCGTGTGAATTTCGTCGATGAGGATGACTTTGCCATCGCGCAGGCCGAATTCATACTTGGTGTCGACCAAAATCAGGCCCTTTTCGGCGGCCATGCGGGTGCCGATTTCAAACAGGCGGCGGGTGTATTGCTCCATCACCTCGTAGTGCTCGCGGCTCACGATGCCTTGGGCGATGATTTCCTCGCGGGAGATGTTTTCATCGTGGCCGGCTTCGGCTTTGGTGGTGGGGGTGATAATGGGAGTGTCGAACTTTTGGTTTTCGCGCATACCTTCGGGCAGGGGCACACCGCACAGCGAGCGTGCGCCGGCTTTATACTCGCGCCAGGCGCTGCCGGTGAGGTAGCCGCGGATAATCATTTCCACGCGGAAGCCTTCGCACTTGTGGCCGATGGTGACCATGGGGTCGGGAGTGGCCAACTTCCAGTTGGGCACGTCGTTGGCGGTGGCATCGAGGAAGTAAGCGGCGATTTGGTTGAGCACTTGGCCCTTGAAGGGGATGCCTTTGGGCAGCACTACGTCGAAAGCGGAGATGCGGTCGGTGGCCACCATCACCAAGGTGTCGCCGTTGATGTCGTACACGTCGCGCACTTTGCCGTGGTAGAGACTTTGCTGACCGGGGAAATTGAATTCGGTTGAGGTTAATGTAGATTGCATAATCTATTGGAATTTATTGGGGATTTTGCTGATTATCAGATGCTTGTTCGAGGGCTTGGCGGCGCTGCTCTTCGCGCTCGTAGGCTTCGACGATGCGCTGCACCAAGGCGTGGCGGATGATGTCTTTCTTGCCGAACTCCACCTTGCCGATGCCCTCCACGTCGCGCAACACGCGCAGAGCTTGCACCAAGCCGGAGCCCACGCTGCGCGGCAGGTCGATTTGGGTGATGTCGCCGGTGATTATCATCTTGGCGTTGCAGCCCAAGCGGGTGAGGAACATTTTGATTTGGTGGGTGGTGGTGTTCTGGGCTTCGTCGAGCACGATGACGGCGTCGCTCAGGGTGCGGCCGCGCATGAAGGCCAGCGGTGCGATTTGTATCACCTTCGACTCCATGTACTCGCGCAACTTCACCGCCGGAATCATGTCTTCCAAGGCGTCGTAGAGCGGTTGCAAGTAGGGGTCGATTTTGTCCTTCATATCGCCCGGGAGGAAGCCCAACTTCTCGCCGGCTTCGACCGCCGGACGCGACAGGATGATTTTGCGCACTTCCTTGTTCTTGAGAGCACGCACGGCCAAGGCGATGGCCACGTAGGTTTTGCCCGTGCCGGCGGGGCCGAGGGCGAAGGTGAGGTCATTTTTGGTGAACTCCTCAACCAAGCGCTGCTGGTTGGGCGTGCGGCCTTGGATGGGCTTGCCGTTGATGCCGTAGATGATTACGGAATCCTTCTTGAGCTCCTTGGGCGCTTGGCCCTTGATGACATCGATGATGGTGTCTTCGGGCAGGGAGTTGTATTTGGCAGTATATTGCTCCAACTCCTTGATTTTCAGCTCGAACTCGGCGGTTTCGGATTCTTCGCCGATGACTTTAATCACGGAGCCGCGGGCAGTGATTCGCAACTTGGGGAAGAGGTTGCTAATCAGCCGCATGTTGGAGTTATTCACCCCGTAGAACACCACGGGGTCGCAGTCGTTGATGATTACTGTGCGTTCGTTCATTGGCAGGATAGGATGAGGGAGAGGTTACATTGCTGTTAGGCCGCCGTCGACCGGGTACAGGCCGCCGGTGCAGAATGCGGCTTCGGAAGATGCTAAGAAGTAAACCATGGCAGCCACCTCGTCGGCGGTACCCATGCGCCCGCGCAGGAACAGGGCGTTCTCGTCGGCGCGAAGCTGCTCGGCCGAGGTGTCGGAGTGGGCGGCCACGGAGGCGAAACATTTGTCAACCAGCGGGGTGTCGATGGTCGAGGGGCACACGGCATTGACGCGGATGCCGAGGTGGGCAAGGTCGATGGCGGCGGAACGGGTGAGTTGGCCGAGTGCGCCCTTGGTGAGGCCGTAGCCGAAGTTGCCGGCCTTGCCGATGAAGCATTGGTCGGAAGCATTGATTACCACCGACGCGCCATCGTCGGCGTTGGCCAAGAAGGGTATGGCGGCCTGCAGCGTGTTGACCGTGCCAACGATGTTGGTGGAAATCAGCTCCTCCAACTCGTCGGGTGAGATGTCTATCACCGTGTTCTTGCGATGGATGCCGGCGTTGGCAAACAGGGCGTCGATGCCGCCGAGGTCGTCGGCAGCAAGCTCCAAAGCGGCATCGAGGTCGGCGCGATTGCGCGTGGAGCCTTCGAAGAAGCACACCGGCTCCGGCGATTCGATTTCATTGATGAGCGCCTTAGCCTCCTTGGGGTGGATGTCCATAAACGTCACACGCCACCCTGCGGCCGCAAAGCGCCTTACTGCCGCTGCTCCGATGCCCGAGGCACCTCCGGTGATAAAGATAGTTTTTGCCATTTGCGAAATTTTCCACAAAATTACAAAAAATCCGCCACCTATCCAAAAAAAAGAAAAAATGAATAAGAAAACAATCGCGCAGAAAGCCACAGCAGAACAGGCGATTCAGCAGAGGACAGTATATAACACATTTATATTCAATTATCTACAAGTAGAGCCTGTAGCCTCGAGGCTTGCCTCGGGGTCTGCTCGCCTCGGCATCCAGGACAGGCGGCCACGCAAATACCTCCTCGCGGTCATCCACAACAATCCGCCGTCATGGGTGCTACGTTGATTGGCACGGTTGGTCGCACGTCCTGTATGCCGAGGCAAGCCTCGGCTCTACTTGTAGACAACTGATTATCAATAAATTAAATCCTGCCCTCCTGTTAAATCTCCTGTGCTCCTGTGGATTATTGCTACGCGGTGGGGTTAGCTGTTGCCTTTGGAGCGGTTGTGGTGTTTGCAGAGCATTTGGCAGTTGTCGATGGTGGTGGCGCCGCCGCGGCTCCAGGCGGTGACGTGGTCGGCGTCCATTTCGCTCTGCTTCCAAATTTTGGTGGCGGAAGCGTCGTGGCCGATGGCGCAGTAGGGGCAGTTGGAGGTGCCTTTGGCCTTGGCATCGGCGGTTTGGCGGGCGTAGACGGCGCGTTTGGTGGCTTCGTCGAAGATGCGGATGTCGAGCAGCTTGGTGTCGGTTTCGCCGCCCAAGAGGAATTCAAACACGCCTTTGCGGTTTTTCACGTAGGGGTCGGCATAGAGTTGGGCGACGCGCTCTTTCATGTGCGCCGGGTTGTAAGGGGTGGTGTGGTATTTTTCGTAGAGTTCGCCCCACTTGAGGCCGCGCATCTCGTTTTCCACCAAGGGGAACACGGCGCGCACCCAGTCGATGACGCTGTTGAAGTAGTTGACCAATTCGGTGATGTCGGCGCTGAAGCGGTGGGTGCGCAGATAGTCTTCGGCGTGGCCGCGGCTCACCCAGTCGAGGGCGGTGGCGAGGAAGTCTTGGCGGTTGACGGCGCCGGCAACGTATGCGCTCCACATTTGCACTTTGGCGCTTTGGGAGTTGCTGAACACTTCCTTGGCTTTGGTGACGAACGGTCCGGAGTACACGGCGTTGAGCAGCTCTTGGTGGTTGAGCGGCACGCCGGCAATGTTGATGGTTCGGAACCATTCCTTGATTTCCTGTTCGGTGCCTTCGCACTCGTAGATGAGCAACGGTGAGGATAGGAATTTCTCGCGCAGTTCTTTGGGCAGCGAGCCGATGCTTTGCGGCAGGCCGTTGGCATCCTTGATGCCGAGTTTGCCGTTGAAGAAACGGCCTAAGGATGTGATGCGCTGCTGGCCGTCGAGCACTTCAAATCGGCCGTCGGCAGTGCGGTTGAAATAAATCAGTCCGAGGGGATAACCTTTGAGGACGGAATCAATCACGGCCACGTCCTTTTTGCCGTCGGCATAAATATAATTGCGCTGGTATTCGGGTTGGATGGTGAGGCGGCCGCCCATACCGAACAATCCCTTGGCTTCCAATTCATTGTATACGAACCCGTCGCAAATATCGGCGATGGTCCACTCTGTATGTAGCTGAGTCTTCATAGTAAATTATTCATTTCTTTCTTTGAATGAATATTCTTTTATAAACTTTACTTCCACTAATCAGTGGCTGGGCTACTTGACTACAAGACTTCCAAAGCCCATTTGAGAAACCTTTGCCTTCACTTTCTGTAGCGCCTAAGATTTCGAATTGCTCGGGGCAGTATTTGTCGAGGAAGGTGATGGGGACGCCCATCACGCTTTGGTAGTCGGAAGGGATGGCATCGGTGAAGGGCACTTCGATGGCGTCGTAGTTGTCGTAGTGAGCATACCCCTTGCCGCGGATTTCCTTGTGCTTGGAGTACATGATATTCTCCTCCATAGTCATCAGCGACAACGGCTGGTGGCGCCGCCCATGCTCAAGGTTGGTAATGAAAATTGAAGGAACATTTTTTAAGTTAACTCCATCTTTTACCTTGTCAACATCATTTTCATTTCGGGTTTCAAACCACATACCTCCAGCCCATTCACGACGCCCTGACCAAACTTCATTGTGCATTACCATAGGGAACACTTCTTTATATGTAATGCAGTTTTTGTTGGCAACAATTATGAATTTCTTTTTTGCTTCAATTAACCAAACCCAAAACTCGCGGAAGAGGGAGAAGGGTGGGTTGGTGACGATGATGTCGGCTTCGTTGCGCAAGGCGGTGACTTCAGCGCTGCGGAAGTCGCCATCCCCTTCGAGGTAGTGCCACTCGAGGTCGTGGAAGTCGATGCGGCCATCGCCGTCGATGTCGTGGTCTAATTCGAAAATCTTGCCTTTGACGCAGGTTTTCGCCGGGTCGAACTGCGGAGCGTCCTGCTCGAATAGCGACGGCTGGTAGGGAGTCTTGAACCGCTTGCTGTCGGGCGCAAAGGAGGTGGAAATCAGCTTCTTCAGTCCGAGTGTCTGGAAATGTTGCGCAAAGTAGAGGGTGAAATTGCTCCATTCGGGATCGTCGCACGGCAGCAGCACTGTTTTGCCGCGAAACACATCCGGGTCATATTCCAAATAAGCATTGATTTCGCGCTCAATATCGTAATACTGAGTGTAAAATTCGTCGTTTTTGGCGGCCTTGGCCGCTGAAAGAGATTCGTTCGCCATAAATTACAAATTAGGAAGACAAAGTTACAAAAAAACGGCAAAAAAGCCGCAAAAAGTGCGTAAAAAATTATTTCCGGCAAAGATAAGCGCCGCCATGTGCAAAAATCCGGCACACCTGCGCGATTTAACACAATTTCTTCATTTAAGGTTGTTGATTGCCCGTCCTGTATGCCGAGGCAAGCCTCGGCTCTACTTGTAGACATCTGATTATCAATGAATTAAATCCTGTGCTCCTGTTGAATCTCCTGTCCTCCTGTGATTCCTCCTCATCAACCTCCGTAAAAATCTGCCAAATCTGCGTGAGATTCGCGGAGTCGAGGCGGCATTGCTGATTGCCCGTCCTGTATGCCGAGGCAAGCCTCGGCTCTACTTGTAGACATCTGA
>JBJEKG010000060.1:0-4018 GCA_051878535.1 Muribaculaceae bacterium | reverse complement strand
CGAAGTCTTGGATGGGTCGGTTGACGATGTTGAAGCTGTCGTCGGTGGAGATTGGTTTGTCGTTGTCTTCGTTAACGGGGAGGGCGCACAGGTGGGTCTGAGTTTGGCGCAGAGCGAGGTCGAGGGTGGATGTTTGGAGCACGTGCTCCGGGTGTAACGGGCTGAAACGCAGCGCCATACCGCCGTCGACGATGTACTTGCCGAGACCGATGGCCACTTCGGCCACGCCGTCTTCGGGCAGCTCGTCGCCAAGGGGATAGTAGTTGAGCGAACGGCCCACGCCGCTGAAGTGAGGGAAGTAGTAGCCGTTGTATTCGCGGCCGACGACTTCCTGAATGATAACGGCCATTTTTTCTTGGTCGATGATGTTGGAGGTGGCGGCCATGTAGGCTTTGGATGCGCGGTAGAACACCGATGCGTACACGCCTTTGATTGCGTCGGAGAGTAGGCGGAGGCGTTCGTAGCGGTCGTCGGTGCCGGGCACCATGTATGTGGCGTAAATGCCGGCAAAAGGTTGATAGTGAGAGTCTTCCAGCAGGCTGGAGGAGCGCACGGCCAAGGGAGCGTCGATTACCTCGAACAGGGCGAAGAAGTCTTCGACCAAGCGCTCGGGCAGGCGCGCGGCGAGGAAGTGGTTGAGGATTTCCTCGTCGGAAGCGTCGCTCAGGGCGATGGGGTAGAGGCGGTTGGTGGCCATGAACTCGTCGAAGATGTCGGTGCAGAGCACCACGGTGCGCGGGATGGAGATGGTGACGCCGCCGAAGAAGTCGCACACGGGGTTCTTCTTGATGATTGAGTCGACGAAAGCGAGGCCGCGACCTTTGCCGCCGAGCGAGCCTTGGCCGATGCGGGCGAAGTTGCTGTAATGGTCGAAGCGGTCCTTGCGGAACACGGCCACCACGCCGCGGTTTTTCATCTTGCGATACTTCACAATCATGTCGAAGATGAGCTGGCGCACGGCCGGGGCTTCGTCGATGGAGAGCGTGCGGTGCATCTTCATCACGTCGGCCAGCGGGAAGAGTGCGCGGGAGTAGAGCCAGCGGGAGATGTCGTTGTGCGAAGCGTGGACGAAGAGCGCCTCGTCGGGGATGTCGAAGATTTTTTCCTGGAGGGCTTTGAGGTCGCGCAGGCGCATGATTTCGCGGCCGGATTTGGGGTCGCGGATAACGAAATCGCCGAAGCCGAAGTTGGCCATGATGGCGTCGCCGAGGTCCACGGGTAGCTTCTTGGAGTTCTTGTCGAGGAATACGCCGCCGATGCGGGCCACGTCGACAGCGTTGTCCACTTCGGAGGATTCGACGATGAGGGGAAGGTATGGGTCGCAGCGGCGGAGGTACTCGCACAGGCGGATGCCGGCTTTGGGGTCCTTGCGGCCGTTGCGCATGAACGATACGTCGGAGATTACGCCCAGCATGTTGCGGCCGAAGCGTTCGTAGAGTTCAACGGCTTCTTCGTAGTCGCGGGCGAGCATCACCTTTGGACGACCACGCATGCGCAGCATTTGCTCGTGTTCATTGAGCGCCTCGGTGGAGAATTCGCGCGACTGTTTGAGCAGGAATTTGTAGATGTGCGGTAGGACGGAAGAGTAGAAGCGGACGCTGTCTTCCACCACCATAATCATTTGAATGCCAACGCGGTTGACATCGTTTTCGGCATTGAGCTTGTCCTCCAAGAGCTTGATGATTGCTAACAGGAGGTCGACGTTGCCTAACCATGAGAATACGTAGTCGATGCCGGTGAGGTCCTCGTTGCTGAGGCGGCGCGACACTTCCTTGGAGAAGGGAGTGAGCATCACCAAGGGGATGGCGGGGAACTCGGCCTTGAGGGTGTGGCAGTTGGCAATGCTCTCGCTGATGTCGGCGGCAGGCATCATGATGACCAAATCGTAGCGGACGGTGCGCAGGGCTTCGAGGGCTTCGTCGATGTGCGACACGCGGGTGACGCGGGGCGGCGAACTGAGGTTGAGCGACACGTACTCGAAGTAAAGTTGCTCGTCGACGCGACCGTCTTCTTCCATCATGAAGGCATCGTAGCGCGAAGCCACCAACAGCACATTGAAGATGCGCCGCTGCATTAACTTGCTGAAAGCCGTATCTTTAAGGTACAGCTGCGAGAGTGATTGTTCGTTCATTTCGGTTGGCAAACAAAAATATCCACAAATTTACGAAAAATTGTGGATATCCAAGCAATATTGGTGCAAATTTTTTTGTGGATAGGCCGAGCAGGAGATCGGAGCAGGTGCAAAAAGGCTCCGCGCACCCCTGTTTAAATGAAAGAATCGTTATTGAGATAGGATTCGATGTATGGCCTAAGTTTTGGAATGTCATCGATAATGGTATTCCATAATTGCTTTGGCCTTATTTTGTAATAACCATGCACCAATACATGCCTCATACCTTCAATGACATCCCAATCAACTTCGGGATGAGATGCTCGAAACTCTGTAGTGAGCATATATACAGCCTCGCCAATAATCTCAACGTGCTTTACAAACCCGAAGAATACGATTGGATCCTTTTCAACATCGGCAAATTCATATTTGTCTTTGTTGCTGAGTAGCACATCAATAGAATTCAGAATATGTTCGAGCCGTCCTTTGTCCTTAATCGTTTCTCTCATAAATAAGCTGTTTGTCATCTTCAACACTCATTTGGGCAAATGGCAAAAGGCAACCATTTTCCACAATGTCAATCTTGCGGTTGAGTTTTTTGCTCAATGAGGTTATGATTCTTGATATGGTCATAAGCGAAATGGAATCGGAGTCGCTATATTCGACGAGTATATCAATGTCACTATCCGCCCGTTCCTCGCCTCTTGAGCAAGAACCGAACAGCCAAGCCTTTTTGATAGGCTGTGTGGCAAGGTATTGCCTTATCGTGTTTAATGTACTTATCTCCATTATATAGCTTTTGATATAATGCAACCAAACGAAGTTACTGCGCTGCAAATATACGAAATTTCTCTCACATAAGCATCAATATGCTTTGAATTTTTTTGAGGAGACTGTAGATTACAATCACACGGATGGTCTTCGGAGTAGAGCAGAAGGAGAACACGAATCACACGAATCGCCCGAATAAATAATGATTCGTTCGATTCGTTCGATTCGAGTTCTTTCTAATCCACTCTGAAAGAATCTGCAAAATCTGCGTGAGAAGTGATAGATTTTGTGGAAAATTCTGTCTTTATTGCAAAATTTCTTTGATACATCAGAATTTTTTACTAATTTTGAACATTATTTCTAAACTCATACATCACTATGTCAAACTCAGCACTCACTCCCGGTGTGGTTTTGCGCAGCCCCAAACGCGAATACACCATCCGCCGCGTCCTCGGACAGGGCGGCTTCGGCATCACATATTTGGTCGACACCCCTCTGAAATTGGATAACATTTCCTTCAAAGGTAAGTTTGCCATCAAGGAACATTTCCTGCAGATGTTGTGCGCTCGCGAACCGGGTACGTCCAATATCCACTACCTGCCCAACTCCACCGAGGAGGTGCAGCGCTCGCAGAAAGCTTTCATTGCCGAGGCGCAACGCTTGCAGAAGTTGGGCATCAACCACCACAACATCGTGGAGGTGAACGAAGTGTTTGAGTACAATAAGACTGCCTACTACGTGATGGAATATATCGATGGCGGGTCGTTGGCCGACTACGTCAAGGCGCACGGCGGTCGGCTGTCGTGGTCGGAGACAGCCAAACTGATGCGACCCATCTGTGAGGCTGTGGCTATGCTCCACAGCAACAAGGTGGCCCACTACGACATCAAGCCGCAAAACATTATGATTCAGCAAGATGAGGACGGCTTGCGCCCCGTGCTCATCGACTTCGGTTTGGCCAAGCACTACGACGGCCAAGGCCAAGCCACCTCCTCCATCGCCGCCGCCGGCTACACCCCCGGCTACGCGCCCATGGAACAGTACACCGGCCTGCGCCAGTTCTCCCCGGCCACTGATGTGTACGCCCTTGCCGCCACCGTCTGCTTCTGCCTCACCGGCCACGCCCCCGCCAAAGCC
>JBJEKG010000059.1:1408-4091 GCA_051878535.1 Muribaculaceae bacterium | reverse complement strand
TGATGAACTGCACCGCTTGGCGGTTGGTATTTATCACCATATCAGCCATATACGAGCACATGAACAGCACAATCAAGCCGTAGACAATCTTCTCCAACGAGCCGCCCGGGGCGAAGAAGTAGCCCGAGGTGATGATGATGAAGTCCACGTAAATCATTGTGCGGCCGATGGTTACGTTCGACTTCTTGGCCACCATCGCAGCGATAATGTCGGTGCCGCCCGACGAGCCGTTGTGGGTGAAGCACATACCGATGCCCACGCCGGCAAGGATGCCGCCGAGCATACAGCTCAGGAACGGGTCGAGCTTCACCAAGTTGCCACACAGCGGGATAAAGATACCCATCATCAACGAAATCATGGTGGTGCCGAAGATGGTGCCTAACACAAACTTTTTGCCCACAATCTTGTAAGCCATGGCCAGCAGGATGATGTTGAACAGATAGTTGCCCACGGCGATTGGGAGGCCGGTAGCGAAGTACACGATTGTACTCAAACCGGCCACGCCGCCAATCACCACATTGTGCGGCAAGATGAACGTGGCAAAGCCGAAGGCGTAAGTAGACACGCCCAACACTATGAAGAAGTAGTCCTTGATGGACCGAAATAATTGTTTCTTATCAATATTCATCAGTTGAAAATCTTTGCAGATTTGCGATTAAATAGTTAATGAAGCATTTCGATTTAAGGTCGAAACGAATCCCTTTGAGAAATTCGGTGCAAAGATAGCGCATTTTTTTCAATCTGCACCATTTCCGCGCAAAAATTTCAATGAAAAAAATGCTAAGTGAATAAATCGTCGATAGTGACACTGTTTTGGAACACGCCACAATGCTTGCCGAATGCGAGGCCGAGGGCGCTGACCAATGTCATCTGCACATTGTAACGCGGTGCGAAATGTTCGCTTACGAAAGCCTGCCGCGCGCGCAACACTTGCTCATAGTCGGCCGTGACCGTAAATTGTGTGCTGAGGAATTTCATCTCGCACACGTTTACCACGCGGTCGTTGCGAACAATCACCAAGTCGAGCTGCATGCCACGGCTGGCGTCAGTCGGCTTGATCACCCACGGTGCGGCTTCGTGCGACACACCGTCTACGCCCATCGCGCGCAATATCTGCTTGACGTGGAGCAGCGCGGCGTTCTCAAAGGCGCAACCGCGCCACACATTAAGCGCACCGCGCGATTCGTTCTCGCGCCAGTAATTTTCCGTGCGGCGCTTTCCTTCCACCATTGCTTTGAAAAAGATGCAGAATGGGTCGATGAGGCGATACACTCGGCAACGCGTGGTGCGTTCAAAGGGCTTGTACGCTTCGATGAAGTCGCTGGCTTCCAAAGTGCGGAGCAAATTTGTGATGCGGTTGCCGGAGGTAATGCCCAAGGCTGTCATTATTTCCTCGCGAGTCAGGCCGCCGTGGTGCTTGGCCAGCAGGTCAACGACTTGCTGATACAATTCCACGCCATTGAATATCGAGCGGAACATACGCGAGTACTCCAACTTTAGCTTTGCATTACGCTCAAAGAAGAGTGCATCAATCGTTTGAGCCAAACTGCGGCCGGGAATCACGTAACTCAAATACATGGGTATACCACCCAAGGCCATGTACAGTTGCAAGATGTCGTAACGGCTCATCGTCACGCCCATTGATGTCAGCAATTCTTCTGACTCGGCCAATGAGAATGGAGCCAAGCGAATCTCGGAGGTGACACGATTATACAACCCGCCATACGAGTTAATCAAGTTCTCCTTAATCCACGAAGATGCTGAACCGCAAACAATCAGCATCAAATTCTCCTGTCCGGCGCCCCAACCGTTCCAGAAATGTTCGAAGGCCGAAACAAACCCGGAGCGCGGAGTGTCGAGCCACGGCATTTCGTCGATGAAAACCACCATTCGGCGGTCTTTCGGCTTCTGCATCAGCAACTTAATCAGCATGTCGAAAGCTTGCAACCATGACTGCGGCACAGCCTCGCCATCGTAGCCATAAAGCTGCAACGCCGAGGCGAAAGCGGTAAGTTGCGCCGACAGCAACGACTTTCCTTTCAATTCCACCGGCGAAATTCCGGTGAAGTAAAATGCGAACTCATTTTTGAAAAGCTCGCGCACCAAGTAAGTCTTCCCCACGCGGCGACGGCCATATACAGCCACAAACTGAGCCTGCGGACTGCGATAAATCCGCATCAGCTCATCGATTTCCTTTTTTCGTCCAATGATAGTTGCCATTTGCTTCGGTATTGATTTCAAGCACAAATTTAATACATAATTGCGAAAAATCCAAATTTTCCGGCGGCTATTTTGCCATTTCGGCGATTTTTGCCTCGTTTTGGCAAAATAAGCATGGTTAAAAGTGCCATTTCGAGGGAAAATAGCACGTTTTGGCACTTTAAGCAGTTAACTTACTGATACTCAAAGCCTCCTAATTACTTAATAAATGTTAATCGATGTTATCGCTTGGCGGGCAGGTCAGTTCGCGGTAGAGGTCCACCGGACCAAGGTGCCAGAGCTTGGTGTCTTCTTGTTCCATGGTTTGGTACATCTTCGATTGGTAGATGGTGCGGATGGCATCAACGATGGTCATGCCGTCGAATTCCACGAGCTTTTCGGCCACGCAACACACCTTGCACGGCAACAGCAAATAAAGATTGTCCTGATTAATTTCCCCAATCATACCTTCACCTCCTTTGCT
>JBJEKG010000059.1:0-1308 GCA_051878535.1 Muribaculaceae bacterium | reverse complement strand
CCTTCACCTCCTTTGCTCGCACGCGGATGTATTCATCGATGTCCTCCAAGATCCATTGCCAACTTTGAGTGTGGAGCACGTCGTAATTTTCTTCGAGATATTGCAACACACCGTATTCGTTGAGCTGCTGCATTGCTGCAAGGCCGCTCAATCCTTTCTGATGTTTGTACTGCTCGATGCAGAACGAAACGAAGTATGCTTTATCGCGAATTGCTGTGTTCATATCCTGAATTTTCTGCAAATATACGGATTTCAACTGATAATTGCAACGAATTTTGGTTTTTGGGGCAAAATTTGGCGAGGATTTGGTTGGCGGGCGGGTTTTTCGGGCGAAAGTGTTCAGTATTTCAAAAGAAAATCGTAACTTTGCAGTTTGATAGAACAAAGCAAATGGAACAGACTGTCAAAATCAGCAATATCAATCTGCATTACCGCCTGTCGGGCTCGGGTCCGGCCATGATTATGATGCATGGCTGGGGTTGCAACTGCACCACCCTTGCCACGTTAGAGCGTGTGTGCGCCCTCTCCCACACCGTCTACAACCTCGACCTGCCCGGCTTCGGCCAAAGCCAAGAGCCGCCGGCCGATTGGGGCGTGGAGGAGTACACGCAGTTGCTCGAACAGTTTGTGAAGCAGTTGCAATTGGAATCGCCTGCGCTGTTGGGTCACTCCTACGGCGGCCGTATTGCCATTTTGTACGCTTCGCGCAATGAGGTGAGCCGGCTGATTCTGGTCGACGCCGCCGGCGTGCCGCCTCGCCATTCGCTTAAGTACTATTTTAAGGTGTACAGCTACAAGCTGATGCGCCACCTTGCGCCACTGGTGCTCGGCAAGCAGAAGGCCAACGAGCTGATTGAGCGCCGCCGTGCCCAAAGCGGGTCGGCCGACTATCGCAACTCCTCGCCGGTGATGCGCCAAATCATGGTGCGCTCTATCCGCCGCGACCTGCGGCCGGAGATGCCGCTCATCAAGGCCCCCACCCTGCTGATTTGGGGCGAGAACGACACCGCCACTCCCATGCGCGACGCTCGCATCATGCAACGCCTCATCCCCGGTGCACAGCTCACCACATTCCCCGGCGCCGGCCACTACAGTTTTCTTGATAATCCTTACGCCACCGAAGCCGCTATCAAGCGCTTCCTCAATAATTCCGCAACGAAATGATTTACTACGTATTAGCCACACTCGCCTGCGCCGCATGGCTTTCACAGTTGGAGCTCAAGCGCGTGCTGATGATGTTTCAACAGAATTCCTACCGCATCGACCGCTATCAGCGTTGGTTAGCCTCGAGCCACGATTCCACTTCCG
>JBJEKG010000058.1:0-4098 GCA_051878535.1 Muribaculaceae bacterium | reverse complement strand
GCTTTGAGAAAGCAGGCCAGCGATGCTGAAATAATGCCTTTGACAAGCGACGAAAACACGCCGCCGGTCACGAATATACATTTAGTATCCACGTTTAGAGATGGTTGAATTTGGAAATACAAATTATCGTGCAAAGGTACGAAAAATTTTGCGAAAAACCGCGGATTTTTCGCAAAAAAAGTGGAGAGGGGAGAGCGGAGGGTGGAGAGGGGGCTTCTCGGCTGTCGCCGAGGGCAGCTAAAGCTGCTGAGCTGGAGATAAAAATAAGGAGCGGCTCAGCTGGTGAATAGGGCTAATAAGGCTAATTGGGCCAATAAGGCTAATTGGGCTAATAAGGCTAATTGGGCTAAAAAAAGCGCGGGGCGAGTGTGGCTCGCCCCGCGGTATGTGGGTGGCTTAGAGTTGGCTGTCGGGGTCGAGGTTTGCGGCTTCGATGTCTTTGAAGTAGCGGTAGGTTTGTACTTTGAGTTCGGCGCAGGCGTCTTCGTCGGCCACGATGATGGCTTTGCGGTGGAGCTGGAGGGCGCTGATGGTCCACATTTGCGACACGGCACCTTCCACGCCGTGTTGGAGTGCGCGGGCTTTGTTGTGGCCGTTGACGATGAGCATCACGCTCTTGGCTGCCATAACGGTGCCGACGCCCACGGTAACTGCGGTTTTGGGCACGGCGTTGAGGTCGCCGCCGAAGAAGCGGGAGTTGGCGATGATGGTGTCGTGGGTGAGGGTTTTCTGACGGGTGAGGGAGGTGAGCGACGAGCCGGGTTCGTTGAAAGCGATGTGGCCGTCGGGACCAACGCCGCCCATGAACAGGTCGATGCCGCCGTAGGAGGCGATTTTAGCTTCGTAGCGAGCGCATTCAGCTTCGAGGTCGGGGGCGTTGCCATCGAGGATGTTCACGTTCTCGGCTTCGATGTCGATTTGGTTGAAGAAGTTGGTCCACATGAAGGTGTGGTAGCTTTGCTCGTGGTCGCGGGGGATGCCGCAGTATTCGTCCATATTGAAGGTAACAACGTGTTTGAACGATACTTTACCTTCTTTGCAGAGCTGGATGAGGTTGCGGTACATTCCAAGGGGTGATGAGCCGGTGGGGCAACCGAGCACGAATGGGTGTTCGGCAGTGGGGTTAGCCTTGTTGATTTGGGCGGCAACGTAGTTGGCGGCCCAGCGTGATACCTCGGCGTAGGAGGGTTCAATAATCAGACGCATATAAGGGTTATTTAAGGTTTATAGTTGCTTTAATATGGTTTGTAGGTGCAAAGTTAGCGATTTTGCGCCGCTTTTCCCAACCTTTTTCAAAAAAAATTAGCTTATTTAAAAATAAAACGCTATTTTTGCCAAAAAATTTGAAAGATATGACTTCCGACGACCTCAAACAACTGAAGAGCGACCCCGACGGCCTGCTCACTTACGAATACATAGCCAACCACATCGAGGAGTGCGATGCCGACCTGCCCGTGCTCATCGAAAACATCATCACCGTGGACCGCACGGGTCAGTTCACCGCTTCGGCCGCCCGCTATTTGGAGGCAATCGACCCGGCGAAGTATGCCGTGTACGTGCGCCAATTGGCCGCCGCCGTCATCGACAAGGACCGCGACCACGCCTTCCTTCCGGGCTTGGTGCAAGCGCTCTACGGTGCCGCCTACCTCGAACGCGCCGAGGACTTAGCCCAAGCCGACGACATCTTCCGCCGAATCTACAAGCGCCTCTACCCCAACCCCGAAGGCCTGTAACCTCTACTATTGTGGTGGAATCAACGTAGGACGTAGACGTAAAACGTATTTTATTTACGTTGTTACGTATACGTTTTTACGTTAAAATTTTTCGTTAATTCGCTAATTCCTAACATATTATGAAAGGTAAAATTTTTGGTGCGATGGCGGTGGCGCTGCTGGTGGCGGTGGCCGCTTGCAGCAATTCCGCCGCCTCGACCGATTCTCAAACTTCAAACGATTCTATGGCTAATCAACAACCTGACTTCGCCCTCACCATGGTCAAGTTCGAGACCTCCGTGGGCGACTTCGTCGTTGAACTGTTTAACGACACACCCATTCACCGCGACAACTTTATCAAGTTGGTCAACGAAGGCTACTACAACGGCGTGCTCTTCCACCGCGTCATCAATGAGTTTATGATTCAAACCGGCGACCCCGATTCGAAGACGGCGCAACCGGGCCAACGCCTCGGCGCCGGCGGTCCGGGTTACACCCTCGAAGCTGAAATCCACTATCCGCAACACTTCCACCGCCGCTATGCCCTCGCCGCCGCTCGTCAGGGCGACCAAGTGAACCCGCAGAAGCGCTCTTCCGGTTCGCAGTTCTACATCGTCACCGGCAAACGCGTGTTGCCCGGCCAACTCGAGCAACTTACCCTACAGCTTCAAAATCAACAACTTCAAAGCATCTTCAACGGCCTCGCACAGCAACACATGGACCGCATCCGCGCCATGCAGATGGCGCAAGACCAAGCCGGACTGAATGCTCTGCGCGATTCGCTCATCGCCGAAACCGAGGCCATCGCTGCCCGCAACCCGCTCACCCTCACCGACGAAGTGCGCGAAGCCTACACCACCGTGGGCGGCACACCCCACCTCGACGGCGCTTACACCGTGTTTGGTCAAGTGGTCGACGGCACAGCTGTGATTGACTCCATCGAGCGCGTGGCCACCGACGGCGCCGACCGCCCCAAAGAGGACATCCGCATCATTTCCGCCTCGATAGTGAAATGATTGATTATCAAACGTATACACTCGATAACGGCCTCCGTGTAGTGCACAATTTCGACCCCGCCACCTCGATGGTGGCGGTCGATGTGCTCTACGACGTGGGCGCTCGCGACGAATCGCGCTCGCTCACCGGCATCGCCCACCTGTTCGAGCATCTGATGTTCGGCGGCTCGGTCAACGTGCCCGATTACGACGGCGAACTCACCGCCGCGGCCGGCAACAACAATGCCTGGACCTCGGCCGATTTCACCAACTTCCACTGCCAGCTGCCGGCAGCCAATTTCGACACCGCGTTGCATCTGGAGAGCGACCGCATGCTGTCGCTGTCGTTCAACCCGCAGGCATTGCAGGTGCAGCGGTCGGTGGTGGTGGAGGAGTTCAAGCAGCAGTGCCTTAACCGTCCCTACGGCGACCTGATGCACGGCCTGCGGGCAGCGCTCTACGCCCCCGAGCACCCCTACTCGTGGCCGGTCATCGGCTTGGAGCCGCAGCACATTCTCAATGTGACCGACGACGACGTGCGCCGGTGGTTTTTCGCCCACTATGCGCCCAACAACGCAGTGTTGGCCATCAGCGGCAACGTGCCCTACAAGCTTGGCCGTGAGCGAGTTGAGTACTGGTTTGGCGACATTCCGCGCCGCGACATCGCCCCGCGGTGCTTGCCCGACTGCGGCTTCCCGACGGAGGACCGCCACGTGGAAATGCGCGGCCCGGTGCCCTCGCCGTTGGTGGTCATTGCCATCCCGATGGACGCTTACGGCACGCCCGACTACTACGCCGCCGACACCATCACCGACCTGCTGTCGGCCGGCCGCTCCGGCAGCATGTTCCGCCACTTGGTGGCCGAGGGCGACGGCTCCATCATCGATGCCGACGCATCAATCATGGGCAGCGAGCACCCCGGGTTCGTGCTGTTCAACGCCCGCACCACCGCCGATGCCGACCCGCAACGTGTGGCCGCAGCCATGCTCCACGAGTTGGAACTGCTCACCCGCCCGGGCGAAGTCACCGACTACCGCTTGCAGCGCACCTTCAACCGTTTCGCCACCACCCATGCCCTCGAAAACCTTGATTTACAGGCACGTGCGTACAATCTCGCCTTAGCCCACCTCCACGGCGAAGACATCAACGACGCCGTGGCGCGCCAGCAGCGCACCACCGTGGCCGACGTGCAGCGCCTCGCTGCCCGCCTGCTCGCCACCCCCAAGGTCATCCTGAACTACTCTTGCGAGTAGGGGTAGAGAAGGGGTATAGAAGGGGTATAGAAGGGGTAGAGAGGTGGTAGAGAGAGGTTTTGCGTCTATATATTATAATGTGTACACGGCTCTTTCATTTAAATCATAGATTCGTGACAACTAAACGTAAAAACGTAA
>JBJEKG010000057.1:0-4151 GCA_051878535.1 Muribaculaceae bacterium | reverse complement strand
AAAAAATTTCCAACTGTGTCGCCCGTCCTGTATGCCGAGGCAAGCCTCGGCTCTATTTGTAGATATCTGATTATCAATGAATTAAATCCTGTCCTCCTGATAAATCTCCTGTTCTACTGTGAATTCCTTGCCCGCCGTGCAGCACACCTCCGTCTAAATCTGCTAAATCTGCGTGAGATAACGGCCATCCGGGTGAGGACGCGGCAGGCCGCCGTCCCTACCGGGGATGGCGGCCTGCGGGGTATGTGTGGGGCGGTTATTGCGCCATGTCGGGGGCGATGAGTTTGTAGCCCTTGCCGTGGATGTTGATGATTTCGATGGAGGGGTCGTCCTTGAGGTGCTTGCGGAGCTTGGTGATGTACACGTCCATGGAGCGTGCGTTGAAGTAGTTGTCGTCGATCCAGATGGTCTTGAGGGCGTAGTTGCGCTCCAGGATGGTATTGACGTGGGCGCAGAGCAGGCTCAGCAGTTCGGATTCCTTGGTGGTGAGTTTGGTCACCTTGTCCTCAATCATGAGGGTTTGCTTTTGGGTGTCGAAGGTGAAGGCGCCGATTTTGTACATGGTCACTTCCTTGCCCTTCTTGCCTTTTACGCGGCGGAGGATAGCCTCGATGCGGAGCACGAGTTCTTCCATCGAGAAGGGTTTGGTGATATAGTCGTCGGCACCGATTTTGAAGCCTTCGAGGATGTCGTCTTTGAGCGATTTGGCGGTGAGGAAGATGATGGGCACTTCGGAATTGAAGGTGCGGATTTCTTGGGCGAGAGTGAAGCCGTCTTTTTTGGGCATCATCACGTCGAGCACGCAGATGTCGTATTTGCCTTTGAGGAAGGCCTTGTAGCCGGTTTCGCCGTCGCTGTAGAGGTCGGCGTTGAAGCCTTTGGCTTGGAGGTATTCGCGCAGAAGCATGCCGAGGTTCTCGTCGTCTTCACACAGGAGGATTTTCATGCGGTCGTCCATAGTCGTTTTAATTTTTAGAAAGAGGGAGTATGATTATAAATTTTGTTCCTACATTTATTTCGCTTTCGGCGGTGATTGTGCCGCCCATTTCGGTAATCATTTTCTTGACGTAAGCCAAGCCGAGGCCGAAGCCTTTGACGTCGTGGCGGTTGCCGGTCGAAACGCGATAGAATTTGTCGAACACCTTCTTGAGGTCGTCGCGGCGGATGCCGATGCCGTTGTCGGCAATGGATATTTCGAGACGTTCATCGTCGAGGTCGCGCGAGGCCACGGTGAGGTTGAGCGGGCGGTCTTCGGCGCGATACTTCACGGCGTTGTCCAAGATGTTGAAAATCACGTTGGTAAAGTGCATTTCGTCCACTTCCACCAGGCCGTTGAGGGCGTCGAGGTTGGCGGTGATGTGGCCGCCGTATTTCTCCACCTTTAGTTTGAAGGTGTTCACGATGTTGTACACTGTGAGGTTGGCATCGATTTCCTCAATCTTGAGGGTGGCTTTTTGCTGCTCGTAGAGCGACATCTGCAACACTTTCTCCACCTGGAATCGCAGGCGCTTGGTTTCATCGTTCACCACGGTGGCAATTTGCTGCAACATCGTGGGCGACTTGCGCACCGCGGGGTCGTTCAACATCTGCGCCGCCAAGGAAATCGAGGAAATGGGGGTCTTGAACTCGTGGGTCATGTTGTTGATGAAGTCGTTCTTCATCTCCGAGAGCTTCTTCTGGCGGAAGGCCACGATGATGGTGAACACGAAGATTACCAACAGAATGATGGTGAAGGCGAAGGCCGGAAACATGAACGAAATCGAGTGGTAGATGTAGTCTTTCTTGGTGGGGAAGTACACCTTGAGGAAGTAGCGCTGGTTCGATGGGTCGCGGGGGAAGAGCGTCTGCACGAAGGTGTTGTCGGCCGACGCGGTGGAAGCGTCGTAGCCGGCCGAGCGGTACTGCACCACCCCGTTGCGGTTGACCACGGCAAACTCAAACGGCAGGTTGATGCCCAAGGTGTCGAGCTGCTGGCGCAGGTAGTTGCGCACCACGGTGGAATCGGCACGCTGACCGATTGGGCGGTTGGAGGCGGTGGTGATAATGTTGAGAATCACATCGTCGAGCATACCTTTTTGGTAGAGGTAATGATCGTGATACGCGTTCTGCATCGAGCGCACCGACCGGCTCACTATCGAACCGTTTTGCAGCTTGGAGATTTCGTTCATATCGCCTTTGATGGTGAGATCGGCTTCCAAGCCCGAGGCTGTGGAAAAGGTGTACTTCACGCCCTCTTGCTGCGGGAGCGTGCCCATCCGCTGGGCGTAAATCGACTGCGATTCCACCCGGTTCACTTCCTCCTCGAGGTAGTGGCGAGTTTCGTCCTGCTCCAAATGGATGGCCACCGACAGCAAACTTTGCCGCACGCCTTGCGAGAATTGCTCATAGCGTATCTGCAGATTATTCTTCATGTAGAATATCTGGATGCAGAGCAAGCCCACGAAGGCGAAGGCCATCACTATCACTAATATCCATATTGTATGC
This sequence comes from Muribaculaceae bacterium, assembly GCA_051878535.1. Taxonomy (GTDB): domain Bacteria; phylum Bacteroidota; class Bacteroidia; order Bacteroidales; family Muribaculaceae; genus CAG-873. The sequence continues at coordinate 1,667 of JBJEKG010000057.1, read as the reverse complement.
TTCTTCATCGTAGCGATTTTAACATTTCAGTGCAAAATTAACTAAAAATTTTTCATCCACCAAGAAAAATCGAAGAAAAATGCATTTCTATCGACAAAAATGGCTAACTTTGCACTTCAAAACCACCGATTATGAAATTTCGCACGGAAATAGAGCCTCACAACGGCAGTTTCACCCTCGACCACACCGACCGCATCGTGTTGCTCGGGTCGTGCTTCGCCGACTCGGTTGGCGAGCAGTTGCGCCTCGACGGCTTCGACGTGACGGTCAACCCGATGGGGCCGCTGTACAACCCGCTGTCGTTGGCGCGCGTGTTCGATGGGGAAGATTTGCTCATCGAGCAAGCGTCAGATGGCTTCCACTGCCTCGACTTCGCCTCGCGCTACACCGCGCCGGAGCGTAAGCGGCTCGAAGCCATGGTGCACGCCGACCTCGACCCGCTGCGCGAAGCCATCGACCATGCTACCACAATCATAATCACCTTCGGCTCGGCGCGAGTGTACCGCCACCGCCGCCTCGGCGCCATCGTGGGCAACTGCCACCGCCTGCCCGCCGCCGACTTCGCCGTGGAGATGCTCACCGTCGACCAAATCGTCGACCGCTGGCGCTCGCTCTTGCCCGGCGGCAAGAAGGTCATCTTCACCGTCAGCCCCATCCGCTACGTGGCCGACGGCCTGACCGCCAACTCGCTCTCCAAGGCCATTCTGCGTGTGGCCGTGGACCAAATCACCGCCCAAACCGGTGCCGACTATTTCCCTTCGTTTGAAATCTTAAACGACGACTTGCGCGACTACCGTTTCTACGCCGCCGACCTCAAGCACCCGTCCGACCAGGCCGTGGAGTACGTCTACGAGCACTTTGCCCGAGCTTACTTCTCCGCCGCCACCGCCGAGGAAGCCGCCCGACGCCGACGCTTAGCTATGCAAAGCCGCCACATACCTAATTTCCATCGTCAATGAAACTTTCCATCGCACAAATAGCTGCCGCTTGCTCCGGCAAGGTCATCGGCAACGCCGACTACATCGTCAACCGTCTGCTCATCGACAGCCGCTCGCTGTTCGAAGCCGACAACACCATGTTCTGCGCCCTCCGCACCGAGGCCGCCGACGGACATCGCTATATATATAATATGTACGCGCGAGGCGTGCGCGCCTTCCTCGTCGATACCATGGTGTGCGATGCCGCCACCTTCCCCGAGGCCGCTTTCGTGGTGGTAACTTCCGTGGAACAAGCCATTTACGACATCGCCATGCAGGCGCGCGCCGCGTTGGAACACGTGTGCTTCATCGGCATCACCGGCAGCGTGGGCAAGACAGTGGTGAAGGAGATGCTGTTCCAAGCGCTCCGCGACCGGGTGCTCGTGCAGCGCAGCCCGCGCAGCTGGAACTCGCGCTTGGGTGTGGCGCTGTCAATCACCGAGTTACAGCCCGACATCGACTACGCCATCATCGAGGTGGGTATCGACCGCGCCGGCGACATGGAACGCTTGGCGCAGTTGGTGCGACCCGCCATCGGCGTATTCATGCCCATCACCGACGAGCACGCGGCCGGATTCACCTCCCTCGAGCAGAAAGCGCGTGAAAAAGCGCGACTGTTCGCCGGCTGCCGGCAAGTGGTGTCGGTGGGCTCGCCGGAGTTGCACGCCGAAGCCGTGCAAACACCTGTGA
>JBJEKG010000056.1:0-4173 GCA_051878535.1 Muribaculaceae bacterium | reverse complement strand
GTCGATATTGCGAATGTCGCCAACTTGCAGAGAGAATGTGTCGGGGAATTTTTCCAGCAGGGGGAAGATGTTTTCCGGATGTCCGGTGGCGAAGTTGTCGAGACAGCGGACAGTGTACCCATTGTTGAGCAGATGTTCGCAAAGATTGGATCCGATAAAACCGGCACCGCCGGTAACCAATACTTTTGTATTCATATTATTATAAGCAAATTTTCTGCAAATTTAGCAATTATTTTTCAGATACCTGTAAAAGCGAATGTAAAATTCCTAAATTTTTTAGTCGCGGTGGAAAAGGTCGCGAGAGTACACCTTGTCGGCCACGTCCTCAAGCTCGGGGCTGAATCGGTTGGCGATGATGGCTTGCGCGCGACGTTTGAATGTGTCGAGGTCGTTGACCACTTCGCTGCCGAAGAAAGTGGAGCCGTCGGGTAGGGTGGGTTCGTAGATGATGATTGTGGCACCCTTGGCCTTGATGCGCTTCATTACACCTTGAATCGAAGATTGGCGGAAGTTGTCGCTGTTCGATTTCATGGTGAGGCGATACACACCGATAACGCACTCGCGTTCAACGGCTTGGCCGTATGTGTTGGCCTCGCTATAGCCGTAGTATCCGGCCATTTTGAGCACTTGGTCGGCGATGAAGTCCTTGCGAGTGCGGTTGCTCTCAACGATGGCCGTCATCATGTTCTGCGGCACGTCGGCATAGTTGGCAAGCAGTTGCTTGGTGTCCTTGGGTAGGCAGTAGCCGCCGTAGCCGAACGAGGGGTTGTTATAATGAGTGCCGATGCGCGGGTCGAGGCCGATGCCTTCGATGATGGCGGCGGAATCGAGGCCTTTGACTTCGGCGTAGGTGTCTAATTCGTTGAAGTAGCTCACGCGAAGCGCCAAGTAGGTGTTGGCAAAGAGTTTTACCGCTTCGGCCTCCTTCATGCCCATGAACAAGGTGGGGATGTCCTGCTTGATGGCGCCTTGCTGCAACAGAGCTGCGAATGCGTGTGCTTTCTCTTGCAAGAAAGGCACGTCGGCCACGGCTTCAATTGCCTGGTTCTCGGCCTCAAACTGCTCGTCGTGGATGATTTTGGGCACGCCCACGATAATGCGCGAGGGGTAGAGATTGTCGTACAGCGCCTTGCTCTCGCGCAGAAACTCCGGCGCAAAGAGCAAGTTGAAACGCTTCACGCCGCGTTGCGCGTATTTAAGATAGAGCGAACGGCAGTAGCCCACCGGGATGGTGGATTTGATTACCATCACAGCCTCGGGGTTGACCGACAGCACCAAGTTGATTACGTCTTCAATGAGGTGAGTGTCGAAATAGTTTTTGACCGGGTCGTAGTTGGTCGGCACGGCAATCACCACGAACTCGGCGTGGCGATAAGCCTCCGCACCGTCGGTGGTGGCACGCAAGTCTAACTCCTTTTCAGCCAAGTACTTCTCGATGTACTCGTCTTGAATTGGCGAGCGGCGTGAGTTGATTAGGTCAACCTTTTCCGACACCACGTCAACCGCCGTCACCCGGCAGTGCTGTGCCAATAAAGTAGCAATAGAAAGCCCAACGTAGCCGGTTCCGGCTACTGCGATATTACATTTAGACGCTTCGTTCATAATTAAACTATGTAAAAACAGTGCAAAATTACGAAAAAATGCACACATGACCAAATATTTTTGGTAATGTTAAACTTTTCTATTATTTTTGCGTCTTAATTTGGAAAATACATACAACTATGCTTAGATTATTTACTATACTACTATTATTATGCTTTGTGGCACCGGTTTATGGCCGCAGCACATTTGCCAACCCTGATTTTTCTTTTCCGGAGGATGTGATGGCAGACGCCGACAGCGTGTTGGCCTCGTCGAAAGCCACCGACTTGGACCGCGTGAATGCTATGACGCAGTATGCGAGCGCGGCTATAGAGCGCGACCGCGATTCACTCGCGATGGTGGTGCGTCGTGTCGACACGGAGCTAAAACGGCTCACGGCGCCGGATGCGCGTGCGCTCATGCTGATGTATAAAGCAACGCTATTGAGGTTTGCGTACAACACGTATGATTACAAGGTCTACACCATTGTAGCTCCGGTGGATTCGCTTCCCGAAAGTATCGAGTTATGGTCGGAGCTACAATATAATCAGCAAATCAAACTGCTTGTGGACCAGGCAATTGAGGTTATGGAACCGGTGCAACGGTCGCAGCTTACCCGATACCGCTCCATTTTGCGTTGGTATTCGCTTTATGGAGAACGTAACGACAACCAACTGAAGTATGCGCCATATCTGCGCGACTTCATCTTCAAATATGCCGTTGCGTGCGTGATGGACAGCAGCGAGCAAGATTACATTGCCGAGATGTGCCGCCGCGCCGATGTCGGCACCCTCGAATGGGTGGAATGGAACTCATTGCTCACCGGCTACGACCCCTTGCTCCTTTATCAGCAATGGCCCAAAGGCGATGCCGGGGCTGCATTGCTGTTGGATGCCGAGGATTCTCTGGATTCATATCGGTTTAACAACACCGAACAACGGCGGTTGCAGCTCATCCATTACATTGACGACCTTCTCGCCAAGGGCGGGCTTTCACCCGACTTTGCCAAAGACCTGAACTTGGCTTTGCGCAAGCTCAAATGCCCAACGGTACAATTAAGTCTAAGTGGCGATGCATTCGCATGTGGCACCAACCTCCAACTGGTGATTAAATCGCGCTTTTGCCACAAGGTCGGCATTGCCGTTTACGAAAAACCAACCCCCGATGCCGATATAAGAATCAACACTCAAACCCCGATTATTGTCAAAGAGGTAGAAACTACCTACACCGGTGAAACTCAACGCGATACAATCAGCATACAGTTCGACCGACCGGGTTACTACGCCCTGCGACTGATGTGCAACGGCGAATTCCAAGGCCTCAATTCGCGCGACATCAGCATCGTGCCCTATATCCCGATTGTGATACGAACCGAGGACCGTTATTCCGCCGTATTGTTCGATGCCGCCACCGGTGAATGCGCGCCGGATGTTGAGTTAGGTTATTTGATGGGCGATTACCACAGCTTAGGCCGTACTAATTCCGTTGGCATCGTTTCTTGGAGTAAAGAATCGTTCTACTTGGCAAACAGCATACGATTAGCTACTCAAGACAGTCGCGGCCGGTTCATCTATCCGCGCGGGTACTGCTACCAATCCAACCCCGCGTCAAGAAATTACCAAGTGCGCTTCTTCACGCCGCGCAAGGTCTACCATCGTGGCGACACATTGCAGTGGTCGATGTTGGCTTATCAGCCGCAAAATCAGAGCGTTGAGGCTCACCGCCAAATCAATGTGCAGTTCTGCGATGCCAACGGCGATGTATTTGAACAAATAGCTGTCACCACCGATGAATACGGTCGCGCAACCGGTTCGATTGTCCTACCCGACGACCGCCTCGCCGGCACTTATTACATCACACTGTTTGGTAGAAGCCATTCCGACAGTTATGCTTTCGAAGTATCCGACTTCAAAATTCCTACATTTGAAATCGTCGACCTCAATGCCAACCGCGCTGCCGATGGTCATTACGTAGTCACCGGCCGATGCCGCACCTTCAGCGGCGCAGCCGTGGCTTTCGCACGCATCACTGTCAAAGAAGTTTTAGACTATTGGTATGGCAGTTCGCGTGAAGGCGACACCTATGCCACTACAACCACAGCCGATGATGGCACATTCAGCATCGACTTGCCTGCCGAAGCCTTTAAAAACTCTCAAGTATCGCTCAAATTTGTGGCCAACTCGCCGGCCAACGATGCTGCCGAGGCCAAACTGTCGCTCGACATTAGTTATCCGGTACACATTAATTATAATAACGACATATCACTCCAATATTATGTCGATTTCAACCGCGACGAGCCATTCCCGCTCAATGGCTACGTGTGCAACGTGGCCGATAAACCAATCGAACAGGACATGGTTTGGCGAATGGAGGATGCCGACAGCACTGTAGTGGCCAACGGCTCTTTCAAATCCAACCTCCAAGGCTTAACCACGCTCGACTTCTCTAAGATTCCCACCGGTGAGTATAAATTATTTGTTGCCACGGCCGACAGCTCCTTGGCTAAGCCGTATAAAGTTACCATCATGCTGTATTCCATTCGCGATAACAGTGTGCCGCGGTCGCACGGATATGTTACTCCGCAAACCGACA
>JBJEKG010000055.1:0-4187 GCA_051878535.1 Muribaculaceae bacterium | reverse complement strand
GACGTACGCGATTTAGACTGCGATTTCTACGCCTTCTCAGCTCACAAAATGTATGGACCCACCGGCGTGGGCGTGCTCTATGGCAAAAAATGGCAACTCAACCAACTCACACCCTACCAAGGCGGTGGCGAAATGATTGGCCACGTGCACTGGAACGACATCACCTGGGCCGACATTCCCTACAAGTTTGAAGCCGGCACGCCCGACTACATCGGCGCCGCCGCGTTTGCCGCTGCCGTCGACTTCGTCGAAGAACTCGGCATGGCCAACATCGCCGCCCACGAGCAGCAATTGGCCGACTACGCCCGCCAACAGATGGCCGCCATCCCCGGTATGCGCTTTTTCGGCAACGCTCCCGAACGCTGCGGCGTCATCTCATTCCTCATCGGCAATGCCCACCACTACGACACCGGCATGCTCCTCGACAAGATGGGCATCGCCGTGCGCACCGGCCATCATTGCGCCCAACCGCTGATGGACACCCTCGGCATCGAGGGCACCGTCCGCGCCTCATTCGCCGTGTACAACACACCCGACGAGGTCGACATCTTTGTCAGCACCCTCCGCCGCATAGCCCCACTCCTCGAGCGATGATTACCATAGAGCGTTACACCCCCGACATGCAGCCGCAATGGGACGAGCTGGTATCCAGCTCGCGCAATGCCACATTCCTGCATCTGCGCGACTACATGGACTACCACTCCGACCGCTTCACCGACTTCTCGCTGATGGCGCGCAACGACCACGGCCGCCTCTTGGCCGTGCTCCCGGCCTGCATCGATGGCGACACGCTCTACTCTCACCGAGGCCTCACCTACGGCGGCTGGCTCATGCCCGAGCGCCGCTGCGATGCCCTCGATATGCTCGAAATTTGGGACGCAATGACCGGGTTTCTCCGCGCAAACGGTGTTAAAGAACTGATTTACAAGCCAGTACCCCATATATACCACAGCTACCCGGCCGAAGAAGACATCTACGCTCTATGGCGCGCCGGCGGACAGTTGCACACCTCGTTGGTGTCGACCGTGGTCGACTTGCGCCGTCCCCTACCCTTCGACCAAGGCTTGCGCCAACGCGCTCGCCGCGCCGCAGCGCTTCCCAACGTAACTTACAGCGAGTCAACCGACTACGCCGCTTTCTGGCAGATACTCACCACCCTACTCCGCTCCCGATTCAATTCCGCACCTGTGCATTCACTTTCTGAAATCGAACTCCTCCACAGCCGATTCCCGCGCAACATCCGCCTGTTCACCGCCTCCGAAAGAGGCCAACTCCTTGCCGGAATCGTGGTCTACGTGTGCCGTCGCGCCGCCCACAGCCAATACACCGCCGCAACCGACCGCGGCAAAGAGCTGTCGGTGGTTCATGCTCTGTATCAGCACATTATGGACCAACTCCGCTCCGAAATCGACTACTTCGACTTCGGCACCAGCAACGAAGCCGCCGGCCACGAGGTCAACCCCGGCCTGCTCCGCCAAAAATGCAGCTACGGAGGACGTGCCATCGTGTATAACTCATTCAAAATCACCTTTTAACAAACTTAATATTAGATTAACAATGAAAGAATTAAAGAAACTTATTGCATTAATCGCCGGCGTGCTGTGCTGCCTCTCGGTCAGCGCCGCCATCTCCTCGGCCGACCTCTACGCCGCAGGCGTGCGCACCGTCTCGCCTCAATGCCGTGCCACTCTCCAATCGCTCGACAACGACCAAGTGATTCAATTCCTCCAAACCGTTGCCACCGAGATTGATGCCAACGACTCCGACATCGTCAACCTCCTCCTCAACTACTACAAGGGTTACGAATACCCGGAATGTCCCGATTTCGACCCCGCAGGAATCCCCGATACACAATGCCTCATCGACATCATCAACGAGTTCTCGGAATACCTCGCTCCCTACCTCGAACGCGTCCTCCCGCTCTACATCTACCAAATGCGCGACCGCATCACCCCCGCGTATGCATCCGACCTCTGCGCTTACTCGGTCGACACCGTCTACGCCGCCCCCGTCGATGAAATCTTCTACGGCATCGGCGACGACCGCAACCACTACGAGCCTTACAGCCTATCCCAACAAGCCATCGACGAAGGCATCGCCGCCGGCGGCCAAGTCAAGCACAACCAATCCTACCTCTGGGGCATGGTAACCGTGGGCGACAAGGTGTACTGGTGCACCAACACCAACTACCTCTGCCTCGGCGGCTCGGCCGGCCTCGGCTCCGCCGCTAACCCCGGCGAAGACGTCTCCGGCGGCTACCAAAACGGCTGCTGGGTGTGCGAGTTCGCCTCCGGCAAATACGGCCAAGAGGTGCACGGCGCCGTCGACCCCTCCTACGCTCAATACAGCGACACCCGCATCCCCCGCATCTACTGCTACGATACCACCACCGGCGTGGTTGAAGACATCACACCCACCGGCGGCGACTACGACATGATGCTCCAAGACTGCCAAGGCCTTCGCTCGGCCGGATACCACAACGGCGTGGTATTCTTCGGCGGCCCCTCGCTCTACGGCTCTAACGCCGGCACCACCATCGGCTCATCCTTCTTCGCCCTCGATGCCGACACCGGCCAATTCATCAGCTGCGATAACCTCAGCGATGTCGACGGCAACACCATCACCGACGTGCGCCGCTGGTTCGTACACAACGATATCCTCTACTGCGGCGTGCGCGTCACCGACGTCAACGGCAAAGACCGCGGCGCCGTGCTCCGCTGGTACGGCGACAAGCAAAACCCCTGGCAGTTCAAAATCGTAGGCTGGATGGCCAACGAAGCCGCCGAACTCTGTGTGTACAACAACCACATGTACGTGGGCGGTTGGAACACCAACACTCTCAACGAAAGCACCGTGGTGAAGAGCGCTGAAATCCCCGCCGACGGCCTCCAACCCGTGGCCATCGACGACCCCGAATGGGACATCATCTGGCGCTACTCCGACTACGACAAGCACATCCAAGCCCAGCGCATCACCTACACCGCCGGCCTCCAAGTGTGGAACGGCCAACTCTACTGGGGCATGTTCTGCGCCGTCTACACCCTGCCCAACATCGCCGTAAAGATGGGCTACACCGACTTCACCACTCCCGAAGCCATGTCGTTCTACCTCGGCTCCCTGCGCCAAACCTCGTTCTGGCGCCTCGACGAAAGCGACAACGTCGAACTCCTTTACGGCGAAACCGAACTCCCCGTGTGGAACCGTTTCTACACCGGCGAAGACTCCTGGAAGATGGTTGAAACCGGCTACACTCCCACCTTCGGCCGCGCCGGCTTCGGTCAGCCTTGGACCGCCTACACCTGGACCATGGCTGAATACCACGACGACCTCTACATCGGCACCATGAACGCCGAAACCCTCCTCAAGGCCGCTTCTACCTCCGCCGACGGCTCCACCAACCCGCTCTTCTCAATCATGCGAATGCTCACCGGCAAAAAATTCGGTCGCGAAGGCTTCGAACTCCTCCGCTGGTCCAATCCCGATGAAGCACCCGAATACATCACCACCTGCGGCTTTGGCAACAGCACCGCCTACGGCATCCGCAACTTCACTCTCTGCGGCGACGACCTCTACATCGGCTCCGCATCACCACTCAACCTCGAGCAATACGGCGGCTGGCACCTCTTCCGCCTCCACGAAGACGCCACCCAAGGCGTCACCGCTGCTGAACTGCCCGCCCTCGGCCTCATCTTCCGCAACGCTCCCGAGGCCGTAACCTTCGCCTCCGCCGACGGCTCCAACCTCGCCTCCGTGCGCATCTACACCCTCGACGGCACCGAAGTCTACGCCTCCACCCCGGCCACCAACACCCTCACAATCCCCGCCGCCAACCTCCCCGCCGGCGTCCTCGTGGCCAACGTGACCATCGGCACCCAAACCAACACCGCCAAACTCTCCCGCTAATCCCCACCCAATAAGCCCAATAAGCCTAATAAGCCTAATAAGCCTAATAAGGCCTATTGGGCTTATTCGCCTTATTCGCCCACCATGGTTCCTTTGGCAGTAGCCTCGCGGCTTGCTGCGGGCTCTGCGTAAGCCGAGCTGCTCAGCGGAGGTTGGCGATGCGGCGGCGCAGGTGGTCGATGCCGGCGCAGGCGAGGTAGATGCCCGCGGTAATCAGCAGGCACAGGAGGGCCACGGCTCTTTCATTTAAAATTTGAAATAAAAACAAAGAACTAAAAGACGAA
>JBJEKG010000054.1:0-4202 GCA_051878535.1 Muribaculaceae bacterium | reverse complement strand
CGAAGCCGGCTATGAAAAGCTCCTCAACCAATATAAGAAAGGTGTGCAATTCATGGCTCGCCACAAAGTGTCGTCCTTCGCCACCGTGGCCATCTCCGTTGTGCTCCTCGGCTGGCTCATGTCAACCACTCCTTCGGCCATGGTACCTAACGAAGACACCGGCGTGTTCTTCGCCATGATCGACATGCCCGCCGGCACCTCGCGCGAACGCACCCAAGAGGTCATCGACCAAATGGAGAAAATCGTGCTCGAAGAGCCCTCCGTGCGTCTGTGTGAATCCATCACCGGCTACTCATTCCTCGCCGGCGCAGGCTCCACCTACGGCACCATGATTATCAAGCTCGTGGACTGGTCGGAACGCGAAGAAAGTGTCGACGACCTCATCGCTCGCCTCACCATCAAAGCCGCTTCCATCAAAAACGGCCGCGTGATGATGTTCGCACCGCCTATGATTACCGGTTACTCCATGACCAACGGCTTTGAAATCAAGATGCAAGACAAAACCGGCGGCGACATCAACAACTTCTTCGCCGTGGTTCAGCAATTCTTGGGCAACCTCAACGCGCAGCCCGAAATTGCCATGGCTTACACCACCTTCAACCCCACATTCCCCCAATACCTTGTCGACATCGACGCTGCCAAGGCCAAACAAGCCGGCATCAGCCCCCAAACCATCCTCTCCACCCTGCAAGGCTACTACGGCGGTATGTACGTGTCGAACTTCAACCGCTTCGGTAAAATCTACCGCGTGATGATGCAAGCCACACCCGAAAGCCGCACCTCACTCGAAACCCTCCAAAGCATCAAGGTGCGCAACGGCTCCGAGATGGCGCCCATCTCCAACTTCGTTACCCTCACTCGCGTGTACGGACCCGACGTGCTCAACCGCTTCAACCTCTTTAACTCAATATCCGTCAACGGTTCGCCCGCTCCCGGCTACACCTCCGGCGACGCCATCGCTGCTATCCGCCGCGTGGCTTCCCAAACCCTCCCCCAAGGCTACGGCTACGAGTTCGCCGGCATGACTCGCGAAGAAGCCGGCTCCTCGTCGGGCAGCTCCACCGCCGTTATCTTCGGTCTGTGCTTGCTGTTCGTGTACCTGCTGCTCTCCGCTCAATACGAGAGCTACCTGCTCCCCTTCGCCGTTATCCTGTCGATTCCCTTCGGCCTGATGGGCGCATTCATCTTCGCTCGCATCGCCGACATCTCCAACAGTATCTACCTGCAAATCGCCCTGATTATGCTTATCGGTCTGTTGGCTAAGAACGCCATCCTGATTGTGGAATTCGCCCTCGACCGCCGCAAAGCCGGCATGAGCGTGTTCAACGCTGCCGTGTCCGGCGCCGCCGCCCGTCTGCGTCCTATCTTGATGACATCCTTGGCCATGGTTATCGGCCTGCTGCCCATGATGCTCTCATCCGGCGTAGGTGCTAACGGCAACCGCGCCCTCGGCACCGGCTCCGTGGGCGGTATGCTCATCGGCATGATTCTCCAAATCTTTGTGGTTCCCGCTCTGTTCTGCATCTTCCAGCTCATCCAAGAGAAGTTCACCCCCATCAAGTGGGAAACTGAAGAACGCGGTGGCACCATCGAAAGCGAAATCGAACAATACGCGCAATAATCAACCGGCCGGGCCGGCCCCCCGCAGCCGGCCCGCCATTACACACTGCAATACAAATGAAAACTTCAATCAAAGCAGCATTAGTGGCAACGGCCTTTGTAGCCTCGCTTTCAAGCTGTAACATATATAAGAAATACGAGACACCCACCGACTCGCCCCTCACTCAATCCTACGCCGAGGCCCTCGCCCAAGAGCAGGATTCCACCGAGTTCGGCAACCTCCGCTGGCAAGATGTCTTCACCGACCCACTGTTGGTTGACCTCATCAACAGCGCGTTGGAAAACAACACCAACTACCGCAACGCCCAGCTCAACGTCGAAGCCGCACAAGCCGCTCTGCAAGGCGCTCGCCTCGCTTACCTGCCCTCGGTGGCCCTCGCCCCCAACGGCGCCGGCGCCAAGTACGGCTCGCAGGACTTCGGCTGGTCCTACACCATCCCCATGCAAGTGTCGTGGGAAGTCGACATCTTCGGCAAGCTCCTCAATAGCAAGCGTGGCGCTCAAGCCGCTCTGCTCCAATCCCAAGCCTATCAGCAAGCCGTCCGCTCGCAAATCATCGCCTCGGTGGCCAACTGCTACTACTCCTTAGTGGCTGTGCAACAGCAACTTACCCTCTCGCGCAACACTGCCGCCCTCTGGAAAGAGACTGTGCAATCCATGCGCGACCTCAAAGAAGCCGGCAACACCACCGAAGCTGCCGTGATGCAATCCGAGGCAAACTACTACTCCATCCTCGCTTCCATCACCGACCTCGAAGCCCAATTGGTGCAACTCAACAACGCTATGTCGTTGCTGCAGAACGTGATGCCTCGCACCTGGACCGTCAACGAGCAATCCACCCTCTCCGCCCCCGCCATCGCTGCCGGCGGCGTGGAAATGCGCTGGCTCGCTGCCCGTCCCGACGTGGCCGCTTCCGAAATGGAGCTCGCATCCGCTTACTACGCCACCAACTCCGCTCGCACCAACTTCTACCCCTCGCTCAACATCACTGCCAACGGCGGATTCACCAACCTCCTCGGTTCGATGATTTCCAACCCCGGCGATTGGTTCATCCAACTCGCCGGCCAACTCACCGCCCCCTTGTTCTCGCGTGGCCGCAACATCGCCCAGCTCCGCGCCGCCAAGGCTCAGCAGCAAATCGCCCTCAACAACTTTGAGTACACCCTGTTGAGCGCCGCCTCCGAAGTGTCCAACGCCCTCACCGTCTACGACCGCAACGGCGTCAAGCGTCAATACCTCGTGGCCCAAGTCGCCGACCTCTCCCAAGCCGTGTCGATGACCCAAGACCTCATGACCTACTCCACCGGCTCGGTCGACTACCTCAATGTGCTCACCGCTCAACAAACCCTGCTGGGCGCCCAAATCTCGCTCATCAGCTGCGATTTGGCTCGCCACCAGAGTGTTATCAACCTCTACCAATCGATGGGCGGCGGCCGTTAACTCGTAACCTCAAAATCCTCAATACCAAAGAATTATGATTAGTCCATTAGCATACGTCGACCCCTCGGCCCGCCTCGGCAAGGACGTGATTGTGCATCCTTTTGCATACATCGACAAAAACGTTGAAATCGGCGACAACTGCGAAATCATGCCCTACGCATCGATTCTCAGCGGCGCTCGCCTCGGCAAGCGCAACAAGGTCTTCCAAGGCTCCATCATCTCCGCCACACCCCAAGACTTCCGCTGGAAAGGCTGCGATTCGCTCTGCATCATCGGCGACGACAACGTCATCCGCGAACACGTCATCATCAACCGCAGCATCAACCCCGACGGCGCCACTCGTCTCGAAAGCAACATCTTCGTCATGGCCAAATCCCACGTTGGCCACGACAGCTACATCCACTCCAAATGCGTGCTCGGCAACGGTGTAGCCGTGGCCGGCGGCGTCGAAATCGAATCCGGCTGCATCCTCTCCTCCGCCGCTATTCTCCACGAAGGCGTCCACATGGGCCGCCTCTCCATGGTCAAAGGCGGCTGCCGCATCGCCGGCGACGTGCCCCCATATACCATCATCGCCCACAACCCCGCCGGCTACTACGGTGTCAACTCACACATCCTCACCAAGCACGCCGGCTTCACCGAAGCCCAAATCGACGACATCGCAAAGGCTTACCGCCACATCTACCAGTCATCCACCTCGCTGTTCAATGCCCTCCAACGCATCGAAAACGACATCGACCCCTCCGACTACCGCGATGAAATCCTCCGCTTCATCCGCAGCGCAAAGCACCGCATCGTGGGCGAACGCAAACTCGACGACTAAACAATCTCAATAATTCGCTTCATAGTGTAAGAGGCGCCCGCACCGGTGACGGTCCGAGCGCCTCACTTTTTCACTTTCTTGCCAAATTTTTTGCTCAATTCGGGAATTTTATGTAATTTTGGAGTTGAATTCCAAATTTGCATAAATAACTGATTAAAATGTACATCCACAGACACTTAGAATCCACAATAATTGAAGCTGCGAAGTATTTTCCTGTAATAACCTTGACCGGGCCGCGTCAGTCGGGCAAAACCACCATGCTGCGCCACCTTTTCGCCGACTTGCCTTACTATTCAATGGAAAACCTCGCCACCCGGGC
>JBJEKG010000053.1:0-21811 GCA_051878535.1 Muribaculaceae bacterium | reverse complement strand
GGTACCACGCCATGGAGGTAGGAATACCGGTAGGAGTGGGGTTGGAGAACATTTGCCAGTTGCGGAACCAGTTGTAACCGGAGTTACCGCCGTTGTAGTCGGCAGTTTGGGAGTCGAAACCAATCATGAGGGCGGGGTAGCCGAAGTCGTAGTGGTTCGACGATACCTGACCGTAGAGGTAGAATTGGGCGGTGATAGCAGTCACGCCGGAGGTGCCGAGTTCGGGCTTGGCAGCGTGAGCGGCGGCCTTTTGGTCAGCGCTGACGTAGTTGCCAAGGTATTCGGTGTCGAGGTCAGCACAAGAGGCAACCGAAACGGCAGCCAGACCAACCGCGATGTATTTTGCTAAATTTTTCATTTCTTTAATAATCAGTTGAGGTGATTAATTAGAAGGAGATTTGGATACCGCCCGAGATGGCACGGATGGGCGAGTAGGTAGAGTTGTCGGAGCTCAGGAAGCCTTGGCGGGGGTCAAGACCTTTGCGAGCGGAGAAGAGGGCTACGTTTTCAGCAGCGCCGTACACGCGGCAGTTTTGGATGCCGAGTTTGTGGAGCCAACGTTTGGGCAGGGTGTAACCGAGGGTGATGTTGTTGATGCTCAGGTAGTCGCTCGAAGTAAGGAAGCGAGTAGAAGTAGCATTAGCATATTGGTATTTGCCTTCGGTGATGAGCATAGGAATGTCGCTGTTGATATTGTTGGCGGGATTCCAAGCGTTCATGATGTCTTTGTGCCAAGCACCAACGGAAGAGCCGTCGGCCATGAGGTCCATGTAGCCGTAGTCGAGGAGTTGGCCACCGAGTTGGTAAGCGCATTGGATGGAGAAGTCAACGCCGAAGAAGGTTACACGGGTGCCGAAGCCGCCGTATACATCGGGCGAGAGGTCTTCAGTGTATTTGGAGTTGGTGGTACGAGCCACGGACCAGTCAGCAGTCTTGTATTCCATACCTTCGTCGTCCAGAGCGAGGTACATAGCGTAACCGGCAGTGGGGCTTTCGGGGTCGGTGTCAACACCGGCGTAAACGGGCAAGTAGAGTTCGTACATGGAGTGGCCTTCGCGCATGCGACGGTAGGTGCTGGCTACCCATTCGCCGTCTTCGTTTAAGATTTCGGGAGCGAGTTTGAGCACTTTGTTCTTACCGTAGGTGAGGTTGGCGAAGATTTCCCAGTTCACGTTCTTATTGCGGATGGGGGTGTAGGTGAGTTCAACTTCGAAGCCGTTGTTGCGAATCGAACCAACGTTGGAGGGAATCGAGCTGTAACCGAGCGAGGGAGCTACGGGCAGAGAGAAGAGCATGTCGTCGGTTTGACGGTTGAAGAATTCAGCAGTACCGGTGAGTTTGCCTTTGAATACGCTGAAGTCGAAGCCAACGTTGAACGAGTTGGATTTTTCCCAAGTGATGTCGGGGTTACCTTTTTGAACGAGAGTACCATCGGAGAATACGCCGTCGGCACCGGTCACTTGATAGAAGTCGGCCCAGGGTTGGTTGAGGGTAGAGTTACCGATGCGGTCGTTACCGGTTTGACCGAACGAAGCACGGAATTTGAACACGTCGAGCCAGTTTTCACGAGCAGTCATCATGAAGTCTTCCTTGGCGAGGTCCCAACCTGCGGAGAGTGACCAGAAGGTACCCCAACGTTTGCCGGGAGCGAAGCGAGAAGAACCGTCGCGACGGATAGAACCCATCAAGTAGTAGCGATCCATCAAGGTGTATTTACCTTGGAAGAATACGCCGCGGTGCGAGAGTTCGCCGTAAGCGCCGTAGCCTTTCTTGTTGTCGATAGTGTTGTTGACGAAGGGCACGGTGGGTTGGTAGAGGTTGTCACCGATAGCTTCCACGTATTCGGTGCGGATGTCTTCGGATTCGTAACCGAGCAAAGCAGCGATGGTGTGGATTTCGTTGAAGGTGATGGTGTAGTTAGCCAAGCTTTGGAGCGAGGTAACCATGTCGCGCGAGCCGACTTGGAGCACTTCACCGCCGTTGGCACGGAATTGACCATAGAGGCCGTTGGCAAGGTAGTGAGTGCGAGCGTTGTCGACGTAGTAGTTTACTTTTTGAGTAAGGGTAAGACCTTTCACCGGGGTGAGGATAGCGTACCACTTGGCATCGATGATGTCGTCGAGGTAGTCGTTCACGTCATAAAGGAGTGAGCCCACGGGGTTGCCTTGAGGCATACGAGCGGTACCCATCATGCCGTTACCGTAGTCGATACCGTCACCATAGTCGTAGATGGGGTTGCCGTAGAGTTCGTTGTACATGATGGAACCGTCGGAGTTGCGCACGTACATCGGGTAAACGGGAGCGAGCTTGTTGATGAAGTAGAAAGCATTGCCCGAGGAAGTACCGCTATCGTTGGTGTTGTCGCCGGGATAAGCGGTGTTGGAGTAGATGTAGGAGATGTCGGTACCGATCTTCAACCAATCGAGAGCTTGGTAGTCGACGCGGGTACGAGTGGTGAGACGGTTGAAGTGAGAACCTTTGATGATACCTTCGTCGGTGAGGTAGGTGCCGGATACATAGTATTGCATACGGTCGGTACCGCCGGTGATCGACAGAGAGTATTCTTGACGGAGGCCGTTGATGAGGGCTTCATCTTCCCAATCATCAGGTTGCCAGTAGTAGCGACCATCGGTGTAACCCATAGTAGCGTTGGGGTTGAATTTACCGTCCATGCTGAAAGCTTGTTGGCCGGCGGGGATGGTCCAGGTTTGGTAACCGTAACGGTTCCAGATGTTTTGGTTTACGTAAGCGTTGGCCATAGCAGCATCTTCACCATAGATACGGGTGCGGGAGTTGGCCATAGCGATGTAGGTTTGTTCCATGAATTGACGGCTGTCGTCGATAACATCGTACATGGGCACGGCGCGGGTGTTGACACCCCAGCGAGCGTTCACGTCGATGCGAGCTTTACCTTGCTTACCGGTGCGGGTGGTGATGAGCACAACACCGTTGGCACCACGAGCACCGTACAGAGCGGTGGAGGCAGCGTCCTTCAGAACGACCATCGATTCGATGTCGGCGGGGGAGATATTGCCGATAGAGCCTTGGTAGGGCACACCGTCCACTACATACAAAGGCGAGGTTGAGGCATTGATAGAGCCTGTACCGCGGATTTGGATGGAGGGAGCGCTACCGGGAGCACCGTCGGAGCTGAATGTTTGCACACCGGCCACGTTACCGCTCAGGGCTTGGGTAATGTTCGATACCAGTGCGTTTTCGAGTTGTTCTGATTTGACAACACCTGCAGAGCCGGTGTACTCAGCACGTTTGGCAGTACCGTAAGCCACGGCGATCACTTCGTCGAGGGCGGTGTTGGCTTTGGTCAGACGAATCACGAGGTTGTGACCATTGCCGATGGCCACGTTCACAGGTTCGAAGCCAACGTAAGATACGGTAATGTGAGTAACATTAGCTGCTACGACCAGTGAGAAATTACCATCATAGTCGGTGGCAACGCCCAACTGCTCGCCTGCTGGTACAACTGAAGCGCCGATTGCGGGCTCTTCAGTTTCGGCGTCGATGACAGTACCGGTGACGGTACGCGTCTGAGCCGACGCATACAATCCCATGCAAAGCACTGCCACAAGTAAGAGAAACAGCTTTTTCATACTAAGAGATTAGTTAGACATAAATAATTAGGTAATTTGAAATGATTTTTCGCGTTTTTGAAGCAAGGCAACAAAAGCTACCTCACAGAATTTTTGCAAAGTTAATCAATTTTTCTCTAAATCAAACACTTTTTTTAAAGAAAATTTCATTTTTAACACTTTTCTTCTGCCAACCGCGCCGCCTCGTCATCCATTTTATGACACTTATCTCGCAATATTTTAACCATTTAGCTACTTTTTTGGCCAAATTATCAAAAATATGTTTTATAGCATATTTTCTCATCTTTGAGCGGTCTACGGCACTGCCGGGCCAAGCAGGAGCGCGGAGCGGTTGCAAAAAGCAGGAGCGATGAGCTGCTGACTTCCAACATGACAGAAGCGGCTGAATGGCGAGCTGCGATGCCCCACTGTCGGCACCCGAATTAGGGGTGTTGATAACTCGTGGCGCTTTTATTTTTCATTTTGGGGATTTTTTCGTAATTTTGCGGCGGATTTGGCGCCTGCTTGGCCGCCGGCATCCGCAAATTCTCTTTTCTCATTAATTATAATATCATTATTTATATATGGCAAACTGGTTTGAATGTAAAGTTCGTTATGATAAGCTCCAAGAAAACGGAGCAGCAAAAAAGGTGACCGAGCCCTACATGGTCGACGCCCTCACCTTCACCGAAGCTGAAGCTCGCATCACCGAAGAGCAACGTCCGTTCATCTCGGGCGAGTTCGACGTGGCCGCCGTGAAGCGCTCGCGCATCGCCGAAATCGTCTTCGAAGACGAAGGCGACCGCTGGTACCTCGCCAAGGTGGGCTTCATCACCGTCGACGAGAAAAGCGGCGCCGAAAAGCGCTCCGTCAGCCAAATGTTGGTGCAAGCCTCCGGCTTCAAGTCGGCCTACGACAACCTGTTGGAGCACATGAAAGGCACCATGGCCGATTACGACATCGTTTCGATAGCCGAAACGCCCATCATGGACGTTTACCGCATGAAAGTTGTGGACTAATGGGACGAATTGCCGACAACTTAGCTGCTGTGCGCGCCACACTCCCCGCGGGCGTGGAATTGGTGGCGGTGTCGAAATTCCACCCCATCGAAGCGCTCGCCGAGGCATACGCCGCCGGCCAACGGGCCTTCGGCGAAAGCCGTGTGCAAGAACTCACTGTGAAAGTGGCCGCCCTGCCCGCCGACATCCGCTGGCACTTCATCGGCCATCTGCAAACCAACAAGGTGAAACAGGTGGTAGGCCGCGCCGCGCTCATCGAAAGCGTTGACAGTGAGCGACTTCTGCAGCTCATCGACCGCGAAGCCGCCGCCCGCGGCATCGTGCAGCGCGTGCTGATGCAGGTGCACGTGGCCGCCGAGCAAACCAAATTCGGCTTCCTGCCCATCGAGCTACTCGACTATTTCCGCGCTCGCCGATTCGAGCAGCTGCAGGCCACCCACATCTGCGGCATCATGGGCATGGCATCGAACACCGACGACGAAGACCGCGTGCGCGCTGATTTTCAGGAGATTGCCGACCTCCGGCGTCAAATTCTCGAGATGTGCCCCGACTTGCGCGGCTTCGACACCATCTCCATGGGCATGAGCCACGACTACCCCTTGGCCATCGCCGCCGGCAGCAACTTAGTAAGAATCGGCACTGCCATCTTCGGCGAGCGCCAATAACCCCTACCCCGCCATGTTTTACTCGCGAAGCACCTCCCGACACCCCGCTCGAAGGTGCTTCGCTTGCTTTATGCAAAAATATTTTGGCTGTTAAGCGAAAAATTACTACCTTTGCATTACCTTACCAATTAAATCATCTTTTTGCATTATGAGTACCCAGAAAAGCTCCACCGACCGCAACTTCCGCGTGCTTTCCATCGCGATTATGTTTGCGCTGTTCTTTATGATAGCTTTCGTAACCGGCTATCAAAACCCGCTTGGCACCGTCATCAAAGGCCTCGCCGGCGACAACACCGCGCTGTCGCAACTCGGCAACCTCGCCAACTTCATCGCATACGCCGTGATGGGCTTCCCCGCCGGAAAGTTGCTCGAGCGCCACGGCTACCGCATCACTTCCCTCTCGGCCGTAATCGTGGGCTTCGTGGGCGTACTCATCACCTTCCTCTCGGGCTTTATCACCGACAATAACACCCTGACTATCAGCGTCTACCTTATCGGCGCACTCATCTCAGGCTTCTCAATGTGCATGCTCAACACCGTGGTGAACCCCATGCTCAACTCCCTCGGTCGCGACCAGCGCCAAGGCAATCAGCTCATCCAATTCGGCGGCATGTGCAACTCCTTAGGTGCCACCCTCGCCCCCGTAATCGTGGGCTATCTCATTGGCGGTCAGGCATCAAGCATCGCTTCGGCCAACGGCGTATTCTACATGGCCATGGCCATCTTCGCCGTCGCCGCCGTGGTAATCTATGCCAGCGAGCTGCAAGAATCCCCCGACTTGGGTAAGGAAAAAGAATCACTCAAAGTAGCTGACGTGTTGTCATTCAGCAACTTACGCTTCGGCCTGCTCGCCATCTTCTGCTACGTAGGCATCGAAGTGGGCTTGGCCAACTGGAACACTCAATACCTCGTGGACCACTTCACATCCATCGGCCAAGAAGCCGACGCAACCACCATCGCCGGCGCCGTGGTGGGCGTGTACTGGCTGCTGATGCTCGTTGGCCGCTTGGTTGGCGGCCTCGTTGGCGGTATGGTTTCATCTCGCGCCATGCTCACCACCACAGCGGCCCTGCTCACCATATTAGTATCCGCCGCCATCTGCGTCAGCGGCACCGACGTGCCATTCATCAGCTTCTCCTCCGCCGACATGTCAATCCAAACCGTGCAAGTACCCCTCAACGCTATCCTGCTGGTACTCTGCGGCTTATGCACCTCGGTGATGTGGGGCGCAATCTTCAACCTCGCCGTTGAAGGCCTCGGCCGATTCACCTCATTAGCCTCCGGCCTGTTCATGGTGATGGTGTGCGGCGGCGGCATCCTCCCCTTCCTCCAAGGCTACGTCAGCTCAAACATCCTCTCCACCTTCTGGCTGGTAGCTGCCCTCGGTATCTACCTGTTAATCTACGCCTTAATTCTCTCCAAGCCCGATAAAAAGGCCCAGAAAGAGAAAGGCGCCTTCGCTTAAAACTACCTAACAACGTTATATCTATTTTCACCCGAATTATGAACAAACAAGTGATGAATCGCGCGGCCGACAACATTCGCATCCTGGCCGCAGCCATGGTTGAAAAAGCTCGCTCCGGCCACCCCGGCGGCGCTATGGGCGGTGCCGACTTCACCAACGTGCTCTACTCGTCGGAGCTCGTCTTCGACCCCGATGACCCATTCTGGCCCGGCCGCGACCGCCTGTTCCTCGACCCCGGCCACATGTCGCCCATGCTCTACGGCGCCCTCACACTCTGCGGTTTCTACTCCCTCGAAGAGTTAGGCCAATTCCGCCAGTGGGGCAGCATCACCCCCGGCCACCCCGAATTAGACCTCGCTCACGGCGTAGAGAACACCTCCGGCCCACTCGGACAAGGTCACGCCATGGCCGTCGGCGCCGCAATTGCCGAACGATTCATCGCCGCTCGATTCGGCGAAGCACTCGCCCATAAAACCTACGCCTTCATCTCCGACGGCGGCATCCAAGAAGAAATTGCCCAAGGCGCAGGCCGCATCGCCGGCTTCTTAGGCCTGAGCAACCTCATCATGTTCTACGACTGCAACGGCGTGCAACTCTCCACCGACGTCAACGAAGTCGACACCGAAGACTACGCCGCCAAATACCGCGCCTGGGGCTGGGACGTGCTCGACATCGACGGCAACGACCCCGAAGCCATCGCCAACGCCCTGCACCAAGCCCCGCAAGCCACCGAGCGCCCCACCCTCATCATCGGTCGCACAATCATGGGCAAAGGCTGCGTCACCGCCGACGGCGCCAACTTCGAAGGCAAATGCTCCACTCACGGCCAGCCCCTGAGCAAATCCGGCGCCGACGTGGCCGCCACCATCCGCAACCTCGGCGGCGACCCCGAAGCACCCATGCAAATCTTCCCCGAAGTGGCCGAACTCTACGCCGCTCGCCGCGAACAGCTGCGCCAAATCGTGGCTGAACGCCGCGCCGCTTATCGCGCTTGGCGCCAAGCCAACCCCGACCTCGCGGCCGAACTCGACCGCTGGCTCAGCGGCCACCTCGCCGAAATCAACACAGCCGAAATCACCGTCAAGCCCGGCAGCGCCACCCGCACCGCCTCCTCCGCCGTGCTCTCCTTCTTGGCCAAAGCCCAGCCCAACATGATTGTGTCGAGCGCCGACTTGGCCAACTCCGACAAAACCGACGGCTTCATCAAAGGCGGTTCGCACGCCCTGCTGCCCCACGACTTCTCCGGCGGCTTCCTCCATGCCGGCGTATGCGAGCTCACCATGGCCGCCATCATGAACGGCATCATTCTCCACGGCGGTTGCCAAGCCGCCTGCGGCACATTCTTCGTATTCTCCGACTACATGAAGCCCGCCATCCGCATGGCCGCGCTGATGCATCTGCCCGTGAAATACGTATTTACCCACGATTCATTCCGCGTAGGCGAAGACGGCCCCACCCACGAACCCATCGAACACGAAGCCCAGCTCCGTTTGCTCGAACAAATCTGCACCGCCGACGGTCGTCCGTCGCTGCTGGTACTCCGTCCGGCCGACTCCGCCGAAACCCTCGTGGCATGGGATATGGCCCTGCACAACGATGCCGGTCCCACAGCCCTTATACTCACCCGCCAAGACGTGGCCGACCTGCCCTCCACCTCCGACGACCGCAATGCCGACGCCCAACAAGCTCGCCGCGGCGGTTACGTGGTGCGCGAAGCCGCCGACGCAGCCATCACCTTAGTGGCTAACGGCTCCGAAGTCAGCCTGCTCATGGCCGTGGCCGACCGCCTCGCCGCCGACGGCGTACAAGCCCGCGTGGTGTCCGTGCCCTCCGTTGGACTGTTCAACCAACAAGCCGACGCCTACCGCGCCGCCGTGCTTCCCGCCGGCCAAAAGCAATTCGGCCTCACCGCCGGCTTGCCCGTCACCCTCCAAATGATTCGCGGATTCCACGGCACAATCTACGGCATGAGCCGCTTCGGCGCATCAGCCCCCTTCAAGGTCCTCGACGAAAAATTCGGCTACACCGTCGATAACATCCTCCAACAAGTTCGCGCAAACCTGTAATTTTCACACCAAACACATACAAACCTTGCAAAACCGCCTTTGCGGCGGTTTTGCAAGCTCAATCCATCCGATTTTCCCTCAAAATTGTAAAAAGTTATCAACTTTTCAAACTTTTTTTTAGAATTTTTAGTTCTATTACAAAAATTATTCGTAACTTAGCGCCCAAATTCCGTGTAGTATAAAATCTAAATTCAACAACACCTATAAAATTCTTTATCCTATGAAGAAAATTACTTTACTTGCAAGCTTGTGCGCAATGTTCATTGCGCCCCAACTTGTGGCTCAAGAAGCTCAAGAAGTACAGTACGTTGAAGATCCTTCACAAGGCGTGCTCATCAACGACTTCAAGAGCAACTGGTTCATCACCGTACAAGGTGGCGCCAACGTGTTCTTCTCCAGCAAAGACGTCGTTCGCGATTTCACCGACCGCTTCGCTCCCGCTGCCAACATCTACGTTGGCAAATGGTTCACCCCGGTTTGGGGCGCTCGTCTCGGCATCGACTGGATCTACGTTAAAGGCATGGGCGTAGAAGGCGCTACCGGCTACCTGCCCAACGAACACCAAACCAATGGCTACTTCAAGACCCGCAACATGCACCTCGGTCCGTCGCTCGACCTTATGGTTAACATGACCAACCTCTTCTGCGGCTACAAGCCCAACCGCGTATACAACCTCGTTGGTTACGCCGGCGGCGGCGCTTACTTCACCGCTTCTCGCGAACACGACGCCCAAGGCAATGCCGACGGTTGGAACTGGGGCGGCGACGAAGTACTCCACTGGCGTGCCGGTATCATCAACTCCTTCAACGTTAGCAAATCCGTTGCCCTCTCCCTCGACCTCCGCGCCACCGCTCTCGACGGCCTCTACGACGCACACGTGGGCCAAAACCGCACCTACCTCGACGTGCAAGCTTACCTCGGCGTTACCTTCCTCCTTGGCAACAGCGAATGGAAAGCTCCCATCGTGCCCGTTTGCCCGCCCGCTGAAAACTGCGACGCTTATCGCGCTCGCCTCTCCGCAGCTGACGCTCGCATCGCCGACCTCGAGCAACAACTCCGCGACTGCCTCAACCGCCCCGTTGAAGTGAAAGAAGTAGAAAGCAACGCTCCTCTGGCCACTATCTACTACCCCATCGGCGTTTCTCGTCTCACCCGCGAAGACAACAACGTTCTCGGCGCTATCGCTGAAGTTATGAAAGCCAACCCCAACACCAACTACGTGCTCACCGGCTGGGCTGATAACTACACCGGCACCGACGCCTTCAACAAACAACTCCGTCAAAAACGCGTTCAAGGCGTTTACAACCGCCTCGTGAAAAACGGTGTGCCCGAATCACAGCTCACCGCTACCACCAACGACGGTAGCCTCTGCGGTGACCTCGGCGAAAAATACGTTTCCCTCGACCGCGCCGTTACCATCGAAGAAGCTAAATAAGCATCTCCCAACTGATTTTGCATAACGAAAGCCCCGCCACTGGCGGGGCTTTCACTTTTTTTACACTTCATCCTTGGGCGTTAGCGGATTTTTTGCTAACTTTGCGCTATGACTAACTCCGACCTCAAAGCAAACGCCTTAGCGCTGCTCAAAAAATTCTACGGCTACGACTCATTCCGCCCCGGACAGTTCGAGGTGATCGAGGCCGTGTGCTCCGGTCGCGATGCCGTGGTAATCATGCCCACCGGCGGCGGCAAATCAATCTGCTACCAAATGCCGGCCCTGCTATCGGAAGGCTGCGTGGTGGTGGTGTCACCCCTGATAGCGCTGATGCAAGACCAAGTGCAAGCGCTCATCGCCAACGGTATCCCCGCCGTGGCCATCAACTCCACCCGCAGCGAATACGACAACCGCACCGACATCGATGCCGCCGTGGCCGGCCGCATCAAAATCGTGTACCTCTCGCCCGAGCGGCTGCTCTCCGACATCGAATCCTGGCTTACGCGCCTCAATATCAGCCTCTTCGCCATCGACGAAGCCCACTGCATCTCCCAGTGGGGCCACGACTTCCGACCCGTATACACACAGCTCCGCCAGCTCAAAGCCGCCTTCCCCAACGTACCCATAATGGCCCTCACAGCCACCGCCGACCGCGTCACACGCGACGATATTGCTCATCAACTCAACCTGCGCAACCCCCTGCGTTGGCTCGGCTCGTTCAACCGCCCCAACCTCTCGCTCAAAGTCATTACCGGAGCCAACTCCCGCCTCAAAGTCCAAACCGTCCAAGACCTAATCCGCAGATATCCAAACGATTCCGGCATCGTATACACCCTTTCGCGCAAAAATGCCGAAGCAGCCAACGAGCAACTCACACGCCTCGGCATCCGCTCCACCGTTTACCACGCCGGCCTCTCCGCTTCCGTGCGCCAAAAAGCACAGACGCTCTTCACCAACGGGCAAGTGCAAGTGGTATGCGCCACAATCGCCTTCGGCATGGGCATCGACAAAAGCAACATCCGCTGGGTGGTCCACTTCAACCTCCCAGCCAACATCGAAAGCTACTACCAAGAAATCGGACGTGCCGGACGCGACGGCCTCCCCGCCGAAACCGTCCTATTCTACTCCTACCAAGACGTGGTCACTCGCCGTGGATTCATCGAACGCTCCGAATCACCTCAGCAACAGATATTTAGCGAAAAGCTCAACCAAATGCAGCAGTACGCCGAAGCGCAAGTGTGCCGCCGCCGAATCCTCATGAACTACTTCGGCGAAGAGATGAACGATGACTGCCACAACTGCGACGTCTGCCTCAATCCACCCGAGCGCTTCGATGGCACAATCCTCGCCCAAAAAGCCATTAGCGCCGCTCTGCGCACCGACCAGCGCATCGGCATCTTCACCATGGTCGACATCCTCCGCGGCTCCACTCGCGCCGAAATACGCCTCCACGGCTACGACCACATCAAAACCTACGGCGCCGGCCGCGACCTCCCCACCGCCGACTGGAACTATTACATCCAGCAGATGGTGCAGCTCGGCGTGTTCGAGCCGGATATGCAACACAACAACGTGCTGTTAGTCACCCCGTTAGGCCGCCGCATCGTCTTCGGCCAAGAGCAATTGCAGCTCACCCGCTTCCTCCCCCGCGAACGCGCCACACGCAAGCCCAAGACCCCTACCCTGCCCACATTCGAAGCCGCATCCCGCGACCTATTCGAATACCTCAAAGGCACCCGACTTCGCCTCGCCAACAGCCTCAGCATCGCCCCATACATGATCTTGAGCGACAAATCCCTCCAAGATATGGCCGCCAAACGACCCCAAACGCTCGACGACCTTCTCGATGTCCACGGCATAGGAGAATACAAAGCCAACAACTTCGGCGAAATCTTCTTGGCCGCCATCGAGGACTTCAATGACCTTCAAAACTGCTAACCACATGGCCGACAACTTCTTAGAAAAGCAGATGGACGATTACCGCAACGGCCGCCGGCGCAATCCCGTGTCGCACTCCGGCGGTCGCCGTCCCGGCATCTACCCCATCAAATACCCGGCACAAACCGTGGCCGTGATGCGCGCCGACCTCCCCGGCGGCTCGCAGCTCATCACACAATTAGTCCAAGCCGGCGCCACCGTGGCCTTCACCGCCGAATCCTCCGGCACCGCTATCGCCCAAACCGCCGGCGGCCGATTCTACCCCGATGGCATCGACCAACTCCGCGCCGACCTCACCGCCCGCAATCAGCTCCCGCAGACCATCATCTCATTCACCTTCGACCACCTCCTTACCGCCTCCAAAGCATTCCCAAACGCTTCGGCCCGAATACTCATCACCGACACCCTTATCCCACACAGCACTATGCCCGCATTCGTCACCATTCTGCACAACAACCTCCCCGACATCGCCGCAATCGTGGCCACAACACTCTCCCGACAAGGCATCCGCCCAACCGGCGTAATTCGACTTACTTGACCATCTCAACGGCTTTCAACAGAAATTTCATCAAGAAATCGCCCCAATTCATAAATTTTTCCAAAAAAATCAAAGTTTTGTAAGAAATATTCATTAACTTTGTGGTGTTCACCAAAAACCATCCAAAAATGAACCAATTCTCACTCATCCACTGCCCCGCTATGACCACAATTTTTTGCGGTCAACCTATTCGTGGTGATAGATTTCACGGTGAACCCAAGTCATTAATACATCACAACCACCAAACCCGCATCACTTTTATGAAAAGAATCATCGCCATTACCCTCATCCTGTTTGCTTTGGTCATTCCCGCCAAAGCCGCCACTTCCATCAGCTTTATGGGCATATCGATGGACTACAAAATCGATGCCTTCTGCCAAAAATTAGTGTCATCCTACGGCTTCTCCATTATTAAACAAGAACCCGACCTATACCAATTGCAAGGCACCTATATGGGCATCCCGAAATGCACCGTAAACGTCGCATCCCACTCAAATGGCGGCAAAGTAGCGGCCGTAATTGTTACTTTTCCCGAACAAAAATCCTGGGCAAAGCTCAAACAACAATACGAAGACGTTTACCGCCGATTCCGAATTAACCCCCAATACCAATTCATGGAATCATCCACCACGTTTGAATCTCCATACTACGAAGGTTGCTCCAACGAATTAGATGCCGTCCGCGAGGGTAAATGCAAGTACTATACCATCCTGTCAAAAGGCGACAACGTGCTCCTTTTAGCTATCGACACCAACCAAACCGTCAACGTGTTCTACGTCGACAGCAACACCGTGGCCGACCTCTTTAGCGCCATGAACGGCTCCTCTTCTTCCTCCTCTTCTTCCTCTGCCGCCTCCTCTTCATCCGACACACTCTCTTTCCTCGGACTGCCCATGCAAGGCACTTACAAAGAATTTGGCCAACGACTCATCAACGAACGAGACTTCACTTTCTACGATGAAACTCCCTCCGTGCCTTCTATCAGCCTCCGCGGCACCATCGACGGTAAAAGCGGTTCCGAAGTTTACATCTTCGGCGACTCCGACACAAAAATAATCAACCGCCTCAACGTTTACCTTCCCGAACAATCCTCCTGGAACGGCATTCTCCAAGAATACACATCTTACATTCATGATTTCTCCCAACGATACGAAGTCTTAGAACAATTCGCCGAATTCGAAATCGAGTGCACCGGCAATGAAGTCGAAGCTGTCAAAGACGGCAAATGCAACTACGCCACCTACTTCAATGTCCCCGGCGGTGTCATCTTAGTTCAGATTTCCTTCTACATGCAAGTCGAAATCTCTTACATCTGCAATAATTATTTCTAAATCCTATATAAAACTCCATTATGAAAAAGTTTTTCTCAATACTTGCTACTTTGCTGATGGCCGCTTCAGCTGCCATGGCTCAAGACCACGTCCAATTCCTCGGCATTGAACTCACCGGCTCTCACGAAAATTTCAAGCAGCAACTGCTCCAAATCCCCGGCGTGGAATTCACCACCTCCATCGAAGGCGTTGATGCCTACACCGGCCCATACTCCGGATACAACGGCGCCGAATACTACGTAGCCTACAACGACAACGACGTGGTGTACTCCGTCGACGTATACCTGCCGCAAGCAGAATCCTGGATCCAACTCAAACGTCAATACATCGCCACCGTGGCCGAGTATCAAGACAAAGACAACTTCACCCTCAGCGAGCACGCCGAAGAGTTTGAAGGCTTCTACAACGGCGGCGACGGCCGCGAACTCGAAGCCGTGGACCAAGGCATCTGCTCCTACTACTCCACCTTCACCTGCCCCCAAGGATACGTGTCAATCTCAATCTCAAAATACCGCCAACTCAAATTAGTCTTCTGGGACAACGGCTCCGAATCTGCCACATCTTCCGGCACGCTCCGCATCATGGGCATCGACTTGGTTGGCTCTATCACCAAACTCGCCAAACGTTTTGAAGAAGAACGCGGCTTCGTTATCAACGAGGATATGTCGGTCGAAGGCATGTTCGTTGCTCTCAAAGGTCGTTTCACCGGCTTGGATAACTGCGAACTTTACCTCGCCACAACCTCCGACTCCCAAGAAATTACCCTCGCCATGATCTACCTGCCCGAACAATCTTCGTGGAACGCCATCAAAAAGCAATACCTCACCTACAAACAAAACTACGACCAAAAATACTCCCTCGTAAACGCCACCACCGGGTTCACCGGCAGCTACTCCGAAGGCGATGGCAACGAAGTGGAAGCCGTCCGCAACGAAGCTTGCAACTACACCGCCACCTATGCCGTCCCCGGAGGCTCTATCCAACTCTCCATCTCAAAATACATGCAAGTGGAGATTATTTATAAATACGAATAATTCCTGATTATGAAAAAGTTACTTGCCATATTACTACTCTTGGTGAGCGCCGTTGCGCCCACCGAGGCCAAGCAACACCTCAAATTCATGGGGCTCGAACTTGCCGGCACACCCGAAGCTTTCAAAACCAAATTCCTCCGCCTCCCCGGCATTAAGTTCGACGATGTTTCCTCCAGCGGCGTATACAGCTTCACCGGACCTTACGCCGGCTACGAAAACTGCGAATTCTACCTCTTCTGCAACGATTACGGCCGCGTTAACAACATGGACGTCTACCTCCCCAAGGCCTCCACGTGGCGTCAAATCAAACGCCAATACCGCGAAATCGTTAACGAATTCAAAGCCGACTCCCGTCTGGTTATTTACGAAGAAAAAGCCGAGTTCGAATCACCTTATTCCGAAGGCGATGGCGACGAAATGACCGCAGTTGCTAATGGGAAGTGTAACTTCAGCACCACTTTCGTATGCACCGAAGGTTACATCAAAGTGTCAATCTCCAAGTGGAAACAAGTCTACATCATATTCTACGACTTCGACGACGACAGCGAATCATCCTCAAGCAGCTCTTCCTCAAGCAGCTCTTCCTCAAGCAGTTCCTCCTCAAGCAGCTCGTCCTCAAGCAGCTCGTCCTCAAGCAGCTCGTCCTCAAGCTATTCCTCGTCAAGTAGCTCTTCCGGCCGCCTTGCCGTTATGGGTCTCACCATCACCGGCTCCGCTCGACAGTTTGCCAACCGCCTCATCAACGAAAAAGGATGCCGAATGGTCGATGACTCCAACCCCGAATGGATCGCTCTCCGAGGCTCATTCACCGGAAAGGATGACTGCGAATTCTACCTTGTAACCGAAGACTCGCAATTCAAAAAAGTAATCATTTATCTGCCCGAACTATACACCTGGCAAGCCATTCGCCGACAATACTTTGAATACAAAGCTCAATACGACAACAAGTACTCAATCGTATACGAATACTCGGAATTCCGCAACGGGTATCGCGAAGGCGATGGCCGCGAAATCGAAGGTGTTAAAGCCGACGAATGTTACTTCATGACCAAGTACCAAGCCCCCGGCGGTACTATCCTACTGTACATCTCCAAATATATGCAATTGGAAATGGTCTACGAAGCCGATAACAACAGCGGCTACTCCTCCGACATCTAATCTTTCACATAATCCCGCAGCCGGCTGCGGCTGCGGGATTAAATACTTTCCACATCACATTTTTATCATCTATCCCATCATGAAAAAATTATCCACCGTCGCTTTAGCACTTTTATTCTGCATTAGCTCATTTGCCGGTTCTTCAATCAAATTCACCGACCTCACCCTCGGTATGTCCGACAAAGATTTCTGCGATTTACTCGATAATCCCAAAGAATCGGACGATATCGTTGACGGCTATGCTGTCTTTGAATCTTTCAGCGATAGCCACTTTGTCGGTTTCTTCAATCAGAACGCTCTGACAGAAGTATCCGTATGCCTCGTTTCCTCAATCCCATCTGATTTAAAAGCATTCAACAGTAACTTCGGAAAAGTGCAGAAGGTGGTTAATGAGGCTAAATCACTCAAGCTCGTCGATTCCGGCCACGAGTTCACCGGCTCATACAGCGAAGGCGACGGCCGCGAATACCAAGCTATCTGCATGGGCGCTTATAGACGTTGGGCAGTCTATCAAGACGATGCCACCGAAGTGCGCATCTCCTCATCGGCTCAAGGCATTATCACTCTCACCATCACCGCTCGCCAACAGCAAGAGCCGACCGTCGACGATGATCAATCCGGCTCTGCAATTGATTTATCACCTTTCAAGATTAACGGACAAGAACTTGATCAAACCGATTCCGCTGCACAGCACGACGATAATGAGTCACAAGCTCAACAGCCAACGTCGCTACCCGACAAACAAACAAATGCCCCCATCCGCAACAAACATTCCCTCTACTTCCAAGGCCTGCTCGTTTCAGGTTCTGCTGCCGGCTTCGCAAATCAATTAGAAGACAAAGGTTTCACCATCGCTAATGATTCAAACCCCGACCAAATCTTCCTCAAAGGCACTATCGACGGCATTGACGACTGCGAAATTTACATTATCAACGGCAACGACAAACTTATCAGTAGCATTACCGTCTACTACCCCGCTCACACTCAGTGGGATTCTTTACGCAACCAATACCTTAAACTCAAAGAACACTACGACAGCGACAACACCTTCAAAGTCACAAAACAGTTAGAACAATGGGAAAACGGCCTTGATTTCGGAAGAGGCAGGGAAATGGAAGGCGTTAGCTTGGACAAGTGCTGGTATATCACCAACTACGACATCGTCGGCACTCCCCATAAAGCCACCCTCTACATCTCCAAATACGCTCGCGTAGCCCTTTACTACGAAGTGTCACTCTCGCCCTCACAATCCGGCAACCGCAAAGTGCTCAACAGCATCCTCCCCGCTCAAGCATCCAAATAATTAGCTATGAAAAAGTTAGTATCTACAATACTTCTACTATTAGCATTGGTGCTACCCGCCGCTGCCGAGCACGCCAAATTCTTCGGTATCGAAATCAACGGCTCGCAAGAACAGTTCAAACGCAAACTCCTTCAGGTGAGCGGCATCACCTGCGTGGAAGACCAATGCGACAGCGACAGCTACATGTACCAGGGCTCTTACGCCGGTTTTGAAGGCTGCAATTTCTATACCGTAGAAAAATGCGGCAACGTGTTCGCAGTCGTCGTATACCTCCCGGCTGCTACCTCTTGGCGACAAATCAAACGCCAATACAACCAAATCTGCGGCGAATATAACTCCAACGGCGACCTCACTCGCACCAGTAGCGAGGCTTCTTTCGAAGCCCCTTACTCCGAAGGTGATGGCGATGAAATGACTGCCGTGGTCAACGAAAAATGCAAATACGAATCGGTCTACTCCAACTCTACCACCACCATAATTGTCAAAATCTCGAAGTTCAAAAAAATCAAAATCATCATCAGCGACAAAGAAAATTTCAGCTGCGATGAACCCGCCGAAGCCTACATGTACTTTATGGGATTGCCCATAACCGGTACAGCCAACGAATTCGCCAACCGCCTCATCAACGAAAAAGGCTTTTCATTCGAGGATCGTTCCTCCGAAGGCACCGTTTTGGTCACCGGTCGCTTCGCCGGATTCGACAATTGCTCCATCGGCATTGTACCCAAGGGCAGCAGCCTCCGAATCGGAGTACTCCTTCCCGTGCAAAACACTTGGCTTGCTCTGAAATCCCAATACTTCGCTTTTAAAAATCAACTCAAAAACAAGTATTCTTTAGACAATTGCGACGAATCATTCGAGGGAGCATACTACGATGGTTGCGGCAACGAAATGGAAGCCGTTAATGCCGACAAATGCAATTTCATCTCCCGATTCAATGCCCAAAACGGCGATGTAGTGCTTACAATTAGCGACACCTCACGTATTTGCATCATTTATCTTCCCAATTAATCTGCCAACCCACTGTTTATGCGCAAGTTAATCCTCAGCATACTAATCGTCAGCGCCGCTTTTATCCCCGCCATTGCCCAGCACGCGCGCTTCCTTGGCGTGGAAATCAACGGCTCGCAAGAGCAGTTCAAGCAGCAATTCCTCCAAGTGGAGGGCATAGTCTGCCTCGACAACCTCTGCGACCAAACAGCTTACGTCTACTCCGGCTCTTACGCCGGTGTGGACAACTGCACCTTCTACGTCTTCCACCAAAACGGCATAGTATGCTCCGTGATTACAATGCTCCCCCAATCCGACTCCTGGGCACATCTCAAGAGCCAATTCTACCAATTTCGCGACGACCTCCAATTCGATGCTACTTATCGCCGTATTATCGACGACCATTCCTTCTCAGCACCTTACGCCGAAGGTGATGGCGACGAACTCATCGCCATCGAAGCCGGCAAATGCAAATACAGAGCCGGCTTCGAAAACGACCTCATGTCTGTATACGTCTACATCGACAAGCGTAAATGCGTATGTATCAGTATCTTCGACAAGCAAAACTTCCACAGCGATCAGCAGCAACAACTCCACGGCTCCAACCCTAACCCCAACGAATCTCAAGCCAACGACCCCTCCGGTCAATACCTCCAATTCATGGGCATCAATATTGCCGGCCGTCCGTCCGACTTCGCTGCAAGGCTCGTCGACGAGCGTGGCCTCACTTTCCACAGCCGCACCTCCTCCGGCGACATTATCCTCACCGGTTCTTACCACGGCATCGACGGTTGCTCCTTCGGAATCCTCGTCAAAGACGGCAATATTTCCTCCGTCGGTGTTAACCTCCCTACACAAAGCACTTGGGACGAGCTCCGCTCGCGATACACATCGCTCAAAACCGAATTGCGCAACCAATACACCGTAATAAGCTGCACCGAATCATTCCAAGCCCCCTTCGCCGAAGGCGATGGCGACGAATTCCAAGCCGTCGTGGCCAACAAATGCACCTTCCGCACCGTGTTTGCCGCCGACCACGGCAGAATTTCCCTCGCCATTCACAAGCAAGGACGTGTTTGCATCCTTTTCAAAGTCGACTAAACTCTTAAACACTTATTATCAGCCAATTATGAAAAAATTCTTCACAATCGTTCTCTTAACTCTGATTGCCTGCACTTCAGCTTCAGCTGCCGGCCACTTTTCTATCTTAGGCGTTGAACTCAACGGCACTCAAGAACAATTCAAGCGCAAAATGACCGCCATCAACGGCATGCGCTACGATAACAACACCTACGACATCTGGGTCTACTACGGCAAATTCGAAGGTATGCCCGAAACCGAGTTCTACGTTACCGCCAACGACAACACCCAAAACGTATACAAGGTGACACTGTACCTGCCCGAACAATCATCCTGGAGCGCCCTCAAAAGTCGCTATATGACTTACTTCAATCGCCTCAAAAACTACTCCGGCCTACGCATGGAATCCTCGACCACAGGCTTCGAATCACCTTACCGCGAAGGCAGCGGCAACGAGATGGAAGCCGTTACCTCCGGCAAATGTAATTATGAATCATCATTTTACAACGGGCAAGTATATATCATACTAAAAATCTGCATGTTCAAACAAGTACAGCTCTCAATTTACGACCTTGCCAATATGCCCGATACTGATAAAAGAAGCTATTACAGCCCCTCCGCTTCCGATGCTTCCTCAGTCCTCGGTTCCGTTAACGCCGCACCCTCGTCCTCTTCTTCTTACGGCGACCAACCATCTTCCTCCGGCCTCACTTTTATGAACCTCCCCGTTTACGGCACCGCACAGGAATTTGCCAACCGCCTCGTCAGCCAAAAGAATTGCCAAATCTTCAGCGACGAAGACATTCAGCGAATCGGCCTCAACGGCACCTTCGCCGGCTTCTCCGACTGCCACATCTACGTTAACGAAAAACCAGGCACCGGCCAAATCTACCAGCTCCGCGTGTTCCTTCCCAAAAAATCTGCTTGGAGCACCATCAAACAGCAATACAACACCTTCAAGAGTATGTACGACTACAAATACACCTGCACTCAATCCGTAGCTTCTTTCTCCGGCTCTTACCGCGAAGGCGACGGTAAAGAAATTGAGGCTCTGGAAAACGGTTACGTAGACTTCCGCAGCGAATACACCGCCTCGTGGGGTTCTATCACCGTTTCTATTACGAAATATGGTGTACGTGCCGAATACAATATCAACATCTCATCCGGCTCCTCATCCACAATCGACCCGTCCGACCTCTAACCCACTCTCTCCGATGAAACGGTTTCTGCTCTTGACTTCAGTGCTTATATGCGCCACGGTGCTCGCCGTGGCGCAGCACCCCACGTTCATGGGCGTTTCCATGAACCAATCTGCCTCAAACATTGCCAATCAACTTGCCTCGCGCAATGGATGGACAATCGTCGACTCCGATGAAGACACATACGAGCTGATGGGCACATACCTCGACATCCCCAACTGCGACATCTTCATTTTCAACAACAACCAAGTGAACCGTTGCTACGCCATCAGCGTTTACTTCCCCGAACAAAGCACTTGGAACACCCTCAAAAATCGTTACCGCGATGTGGTACGCAAAGTCAAAGCACAAGCCTCCGACTACACCACAACCGATGAATCATCCGAATTCATCGCACCTTACGCTGAAGGAGATGGCGACGAAATGTTGGCTGTTACGGCCGAAAAATGCAACTACCGCACCGTCATGTGGCGTGGCGATAATGCCAAAATCTTAATCTACATCCACAAGAAGAAGAAAGTGTTAATTCACTTCTACGACTTCGACAACTATCCATCGGATGACGACGATCAGCATACCACTACCACCACCGGCAGCGAGGGGTGTATGCACTTCCTCAATATCCCCATGAACATCTCCGCCTCCGCCTTCAGCCAACAGCTGGTCAATAACCACGGCTTTGAGCAGACCAAATACAACCCCAACAGCCACTGCTACAGCCATCGCGGACGCTTCAGCGGACACAACAACGCGGAAGTTTACGTCTTCGGCACCAACGTATCCGAGCACGTGTACGAAATCGACGCATACTTGCCCGAACAGACTACCTGGGCCGGCATCAAAGCACAGTACCTCACCTACCGCGATGCACTCAAACAAAAGTACACCCTCACTGACGAAACTACCGGATTCACCGACGGTCTCTCCGAAGGCTCCGGCAAAGAAGTCCAATGGGTCAAAGACAAGAAATGTAACTACACAGCCGAGTTCTCCGCTCCGGGTG